>DUJI01000284.1 GCA_013329855.1 Thermoplasmata archaeon
ACCGGCGGGAGCGTCGAGGCGACCCGTCCCGCCGATCGAGATGGGATGGATGCGAGCCTTAGCCATCGTCGTCGGATGCGTCCATGGACAGGGAGCACCCGTATGACGCGTAAACGTCCTGCCAGCTGGTGTCCTCGAAACTCATCATGTCAACCACCACGGTCGTGTTCGCCGCACTTGCCACGACCCTCCGATGACCGAGGACGTATAAAGCGCGGGACCGAGGGGAGGTCAGTGAAAGTAACTCCCTGGAGGAGCGAAAGTACTCCGCCGGACTACCGCGTCGTGAGCCAGTCGAACGCGTGGTCGGCAATCACCGCGGCTCCGAACCCGAGGGCCACGAGTCCGAATCCGACTTCCCCGAAGAAGGCCAACAAGGTCGCGGCGACGATCGAAAGGAGCACCAGGGTCAGGGCGGTTCTTGACCGCACCGCCTCGACGAAGACCACGAGCACGCCCAGGACGAGAAGGAAGACCGTCACGGCGACGAGCGCCCCCGTTCCCGGGTCGAGGAAGGCCATCCCAGGGACAGGAGGATGCCACCCTCTTAATCCTTCGGCGGGACCCCATGGCGGACATGGACCGCCTCGCCACGCTCCGCGTCGACCATCTCGCGGGGATTCATCCGCGCGGTGCCGACCGCGCGCACCTCGGAACCGTGCCGCACGACCACATCGTCCCCGACGCGGATCTCCGGGCCTGCGCCCGTCACCCCGATCGCGAAGATGTTCCCCTTGGGGATGAAGTCCTCGATCTCCACGCAATAGGCGTTCGCCGCGGACAGGAGCCGTCCGCCCTCCAGGGTAAGGGAAAGCAACCCTCGCTCCGTGTGCATGGCGACCTGAGCCCCGCCCCGGGTCACGTGGACGTTCGGGAAGCGGCCCTTGAACGCCGCGTCCTCCACAAGGGCCCGCCCGACGTCGCCGAACTGGAAGCGCGCGATGTTGACCATCTCCTCCGCGAACCGCCGACCGCGACCGACCGGCCGGAACGAGGACGTCACCTCGGTGAGCGTCTTCGTCAGGTTCGCGAGGGATTCGTCCGAGGTGGGGCGGCCCTGGGACGTCACGACGGCCTCCGGGAGGGCCTCGTGGACGATGGGGCCCTCGGCGCCCAGGTGGGCCACCACGGCATCGTACGCATTCGACCGGACGTACGCCCGAAGGTCCTCGGACACCATGGCGGCCTCGTCGCGGCTCCAGTCCCCCGTGACCGGGATGTCGTACGCGCGCGCCGGATAGAAGCGCTCGAGCTCCCGCGGGATTAGCCCGAGGGGCGAGGTCACGACGACCTCGTGGACCACGGTGGGATTGCCGCAGGCGAGGATGGCGTCGCGGAACTTGCGGTGACTCCGGCTCGAGGAGTACGGCTTTCGCGCGGAGCAGGGGAGCAGGAGGAGAACGCGGGTCGACGGCGGCTTCGCGTATCGCTCGCGGACCCTGCGGCGGAACCGGACCACCTCGGGGCGCGTGAGGGACTCATGGGAGTACGCGAGGATCTCCCCTCCCGCGACGGGCGTGTAGGACTCCAGGAGGCCCGCCTGCCGCAGATCGAGGTGGCGAAGCACCGCGGTGTTCCAAGGATCGTTGGAGAGGCGTCGTTCCACGAGCTCCCGGAGGCGGGCGTGGAGGAGATGATTGCGGACCAGGAGCAGTTCCCGGTGGAGCGCGAGCTCGTTGTGGGCCCGCAAGTCCTGCCCCGCGACGCACGCGGAGCAGCCGCAGGCCTCGCGGTCCGCCTCCCCGACGGGCGCGCTGCCATCCGCCGTGTGGAAGATGCCGCGGGCGCTGTCCAGGAGCATCCGGCTCGAGTCGGTCAGGTCCACCCCCGCGTACACGATGACGGCGAGGTTGGCCGGGGTCGCCAGTCCCGTCACGCCGAGCGGCTTCGCAGGTCCCAGGGTCTCCCGCGCACGGGCCACGCACGCGACGAAGTCCCTCGGATCCCGCGCGAACTCGGGGCCGTTCGCCAGGAAGGAGGCGTCCGCGCTCGCGGCCTCCGCGTAATCCACGTCCGAGGTGAGGACCGCCAGGGATCCCGAGACGGCGCTCTGGGCCAGGTCCAGGTCCGCCACGGAGCGGGGCAGTCCCTTGCCCGGGGGCAGGTCGCCGGGTGCTGCGGCAGGCCGCGGCGCGAAGGAGCTCCCGCTCACGCGGATCTGGAACCTCGGGTCCCCCGTGCGCTCCGCGACCAGGAGCGCCTCCGCGAAGGGCGGAGCCGGGGCCCCGGGGCGGTGGACGAACAGGGCGGCGGGCGTCCGGAGGTCCCGGCCCTCCAAGGTCCAGCGTCCCAGCCGGCCGAGCCCCCCGCGCTCGAGGATCTCAAACATGGAGGGGGCGCCGATGGGAGCCCGCGCTATAAAGGCTCTGGGTCACTCCAGCGCGACCGTGTTGCGCTCGATCAGGGCGAGCTCCTTGGCCTCGAAGGCGCGCTCGTCCACGCTGAGGATCAGGACGCCGCGCTTCATGGCGACCTGCTCGTTCACGTACTCGAGGAAGTGCAGGATCCGCGCGAAGTCGTTGTTGATCATGAGGTACTCGAGCCCGTCCAGGAGGATGACGGCCCGGGGCCCGTCCGACACGAAGTTGGTCACGAGGTTGGTCAGGCTGTTCAGGTTGTGCGGGTCCACGTAGTCCTTGCCCAGGGTGGTGGACAGCCAGACCACGCGGATCTCCTTCCCCGCGTGCGCCCGCAGGACGTGGTTGGGGTGCTGGCGCGTGACGATGAGCGGGCGGAAGCCCGCCTCGATCGCCCGCAGGAAGTAGGACAGGGCCCGGTCGGGCTTCTTCTCCTTCGTGAGGTAGGTCCGCCCCTCTTCGAGCTCTTTCTTCTTCCCGAACAGGAGCGACTTGAGAAGGTCGTCCTCCTCATGGGCGAGGAGCAGCGGCCAGAGACCTCGGGACATTCGGGTCGGCTTCGCATCCAAGGGTCCGCTCTTATACGTACCGGGGTCCGTATCGGGGCTGAAACTTATGACCCCGAAGGCCGGGAAGGTGACGCCGGGGAGGCGCACGGACGGAAGCTTTATTCGCGGGCCGCCGCTTGCGCGCCCCCATGGCGGGGTCCGTGGTCGGCCTCATCGGAGGCTCCGGTCTGCGCGGGACGTCCTTCCTGGCGACCGGGGACGCGCGGGATCTGGACACCCCCTATGGCCGGCCCAGCCAGGCGCCCGTCGTAGGCCGCCTCGGCGACACGCGGATCGTCACCCTCGCCCGCCACGGCGCGGACCACCGCATCCCGCCGCACCGCCTGAACCACCGGGCCAACCTGTGGGCGCTCCGAGAGCTCGGCGCGACGCTCCTCCTCGCCACGGCGTCCACGGGCTCCTTGAAGAAGGCCATCCGACCCGGATCCTTCGTCGTGCCCCACGACTTCGTGGCGTTCTGGGACATCCCCACGTACCATGACGACGACGTCGTCCACGCGACGCCCGGACTGGATCCCCACCTCCGCGACATGCTCGTTTCCGCCGGGAAGGACGCCGGCGCCTCCGTTCGCTCCCGGGGCGTGTACGTGCAGACCTCGGGACCCCGTCTCGAGACGCCCGCGGAGATCCGGCACTTCGCCACCTTGGGCGACGTCGTGGGGATGACCATGGCTTCGGAGGCCACGCTGGCCAGCGAGCTGGGCCTCCCGTACGCCGCCGTTTGTTCCGTGGACAACTACTGCAACGGCATCGTGGAGCGCCCGTTGACGTTCGACCAGATCCGTGCGACCCAGGAGA
>DUJI01000216.1 GCA_013329855.1 Thermoplasmata archaeon
GCGTTCCTGCAGAGGGTTGCGTCCCACTTCGAGGGAGTCAAGGGCGTCAAGCCGCGAGCGTCCACCGCGAGCAGCCCGGAAATCTACGTCCTCGCCCGGGGTCGCATCGGTTGATTTCGGGCGCCGCCAAATCGTATTTTCGGCGACGCTTTCGAGGCGGGAAGTCCCCGTCTCGCGGCCCGTGGCTGACGAAAACAACCAATGATTAAATACGAAGATACCGATGGTGTGGCGCTTCCAGAATCGGGGCTCCATTTCAGCTCCTCGGGGGGGAGGTACGGTCCGCCGGATTGCCCTGCGCTTCCACTGCTCCGCCACGCCTCTACTCCCTGAAATCCCGATGACCCCACACAGCGAGCCCGCGAGGCAGAGCGGTCCTCCCGTCCCCAAGCCTTTCGGGCTCCCCTTTCTTTTGGCGGAGCGCGCGCGGCTCAGTCCCAGAACCGCTTCGTCCGCGCGTAGTTGATCTCCGCCGCGAGGATGTCCCGAAGGAAGTCCTCCTCCGTTTCGTGATAGCCGCGGAGAATCCGGGCCGCGGTGTCCTCGCCGACTCCACGGGCCATGAGCGCCAAAACGGCCCTGCGGCCGTGGGCCATGACCAGGCTCGCGCTCGTAAAGAGCCGCTTCGCGAACGCCCGCGCCTCCTTGTCGCCGCCCTGGAGGTCCAGGTGGGCCAGGCGGTCCTTCTCGTACGCCGCGATCACGGCGACCATCGCGCCGCCGCAATTGCTGCACAGGATCTTCGCGGGAAGGTCCTTGACTCCCGCCCGCCAGGAGAACTTGCAGTTCAGGCAGAGGAATGTCGCCGTCTCCTTCTCCAGGCGCGCCTTGACGGCCATGAGCGTCGCGTGGTCCGCCTTGGCCGGCGACACGAGCAATCGTCCGCCTTCGAGCCCCGCACGGCCAATCGGCGTGAGATGGGTCGCCACGATCTCGACCTCGCCGCGGCGGATTCGGTGGAAGACCTGAATCGTCCGGGGGATGTCCATCCGCTCCCAGAACACCTTGTCGAGAACCTCCTCGAACAGCGGCGTGTTCTCGAACGTCTTCAGGAGACGCGGGATGGAGACGGCCTCCCACTCCACGTCCCGGCGCAGGGCGCCGAACTTCTTCGCGACGTATACAAAGGACCACCGGAGGAACGCGGAATTCTTCAGGATCACGCGGAGCAGGGGCTCCAGCGCGTCCGGGTCCTCGGGCCGGAGGATCTCCTCGATCATCTTGGGGCTCACGCTCCGGGGCACGTCGAGGACGATCCGGTACGGGTCCGTCTGCACCCCGACGCTCTGGCCGAAGCGCGCGGAGATCAGGGAGGAGATGAGTTGCCCGAGGGTCTCGTTCACCTTGGACCCCAAGCACGCGTTGATCACGATGAGCTCGCGCGAGTTCTCGATCGTGATCCGCTGGTCCGTCGCGACCGGCGCCTCGCCCGCGGAGCGCAGATACTCGTCCAGCTTGGCGGCGCCGAAGTCGTTCGCGGGATACGCGTCCAGGACGCGCTCCCGGCGGATCCGGCCCACCTCCTGGGCGACGTCGAAGGGGACGGGGATATCCTCCCCCACCCACGACGGGACGTCCCCGATCTCCTTCACGGGCTCCACGAGGATGTGGTCCTCCTTGAAGTCCACGAACCGCCACGCCGTGCCGCGCATGATGAAGCTCTGGCCCAGCTTCGCGTTCTCCGCGACGAACCACTCGTCCAGCGTCCCGATCACACGGCGGGAGCCCAGGTCTACCACGCGGTACGTCTTGACGTCCGGGATCATGGAGATGTTTTCGTAGAAGTAGCGGAGCGAGTTCGAGCTGCGGCCGAAGCGCGCCTCGCGGTACCAGAGGATCTTGAGCGTGCTCAGCAGGCCGAGCAGCTCGTCGAAGTCCTTCCGCCGGAGGTCGCGGCAGGGCCAGCTCCGGCGGACCGTCGCGTAGGCGTCGTCCGCCGACGCGAACCGCTCGGAGACGGCCATGGCCGCGAGCTGGTTCGCGAGGACCGAGCGGTTGTTCTGTCGCACGACGAGGGGTTCGATCTCCTCCGTGAGCGCGCGCCGCGCGATGGCGCACGCCTCCGCGAAGTCGTCCTCGTGGGTCGCGAGGATGACCCCGTCCGCGACCTCCCCGACACCGTGGCCCGACCGGCCGATCCTCTGGACCAGGCGCGAGACCTCCCGTGGGCTGTTGTACTGGAGGACGAAGTCCGCGCTCCCCACGTCGATCCCGAGCTCGAGGGAGGAGGTGCAGACGAGGGCCCTCAGGTGGCCCGCCTTGAAGTCGTCCTCCATCTGGATGCGGGTCTCCTTGGAGAGGCTGCCGTGGTGCACGCCGATGGTAGGGTCCTGGTACCAGAGCCCCATCCGCGACGAAAGGAATTCAGCCGTGTCCCGCGTGTTGACGAAGAAGAGCGTGGACGTGTGGGACTTGATCAGCTCGTAGCAGCGGCGCACCGCGGTGGCCTGGCCGAGCTGGACCCGTAGCCGATCCGCGATCTCGTGGTCCCCGCTCTGGGGCGGCGCGATCTCGACCCCGATCCGCATGCCCTTGGGGATCCGCATCCGGAGCACCTGGACGGGCCGGTCGACCCCGCCGAGGAAATGGGCGACCTCCTCGGGCGTTCCGACGGTCGCGGAGAGACCGATCCGCTGCACGTCGTGCCCCGCGAGATCGCGGAGCCGCTCGAGGCCCACGGCGAGCTGGGCGCCCCGCTCGTCCGATGCAAGTTCATGGATCTCGTCCACGACCACCCAGCGCACGCTCTTCAGATGGTTCCGGAGCCGGCGGCCCGTGAACAGGATCTGGAACGTCTCCGGGGTCGTGATCAGGACGTCCGGTGGATTGCGCGTAATGCGGGCCCGCTCCTGGGGACTCGTGTCGCCGTGGCGGACGGCGACCGTGACGCCGAGCCGCTCGGCGAAGAAGCTCATCCCGCGAAGCATGTCCCGG
>DUJI01000255.1 GCA_013329855.1 Thermoplasmata archaeon
GGCCAGGAACCACTGGTCCTCGACCACCTTGACGATGGCCCGGGTCGTGCAGCGGCACACGACCTCCGAGCTCGGCTCGTACAGGGTGTCCGCCTGGCGGTTGGCCAACAGGTCCTTGCGGATCTCCTCCTTGGCGATCTCCACCCGCATGCCCGCGTAGGAGCCGCAGTTCTCGTTCATGACGCCCTGGTAGAACCCGGACTTGTAGACCTCCGCCTTCGCCGTGGCGAGTTTCTCCTTCTCCCGTTGGCGGGTGATCCCCATGCGGTCCGCGATCTCCTTCGCCGGGAGCGGGCCCCAGCCCGGCGTCCGGATGATCGAGACGGGCGCGATGGCGCGGATCCGCTCCGGGTCCAGGCCGTACTTCGCCAGCAGGGCATCGTCCGCCTGGACCTCCCGCAGGGCCACGAAGTCGTCCGGGGCGTCCGAGGGCACGCTCGTGACGATGCCCGTCCCGCGGCCCTGGTCGATGAAGGCGCCCGGGAGGACGGGGACGGCGCGGTTGATCATGGGCGCGACGCCGTCCTTCCCGACGAGGTCGGAGCCTCGGACCGTGGACTCGCGCGTCACCGCCTTGCCTTGCTCCGCGAGCTTGGTCGCGGCCAGGTCGTTCAGAATCCACCGCTCGCCGTCCACGGACGCCACGACGTACGTCGCGTCGGGGTCCACCCAGATGTTCGTCTGGCCGAAGACGGTCTCCGGGCGAATCGTGGCGGCCACCAGGATGCGGCCGTCGGGCAGGGGGAACTTGAGGAGGGTGAAGGCCTGCGGGGTGACGCCCTCCCCTTCCAGGCGGTCATGGTCCCCGATGGGCGCCTGGTCCTTGGGGCACCAGATCACGGGGTGGCGGTCGATCTTGACGTAACCGCCCTCCTTGAGCCTCCGGAACTGCCACTTGACGAACGCGTCGTACGGCGGGTTGAGGTCCGTCGTGATGAAGGAGCGCCGCCAGTCCACCGCGGCCCCGAGGCGCTGAAGGTCCTCCCGGGTGGCCTGGGGAAACACCTCGATCCAGTGCATGGGGTCCCCGAACCGCGGGATCTCTCGGCGGGGGATGCCCATCTGCTCGAGGATCCGGATCTGCCCCGGCTCGCCCTCCGCGACGCGCTTCGCGGCGCCCAGAATGGGGAGGCCCGTGCAGTGGAACGCCTGGGGATGGAGGACGTGGTAGCCCCGCATCCGCCGGAAGCGAGATTGGAATTCCGCGCGGAGGAAGGACACACCGAACCCGATGTGCTGGTACCCCGACATGTAGGGATAGGGGACGTTGGAGTACCACTTGGGTTTCCCAGGCTGGGCGTCCGCTTCGAAGAGGTGCGCGTCCGCCCAGGCTTCCTGCCACTTCCGCTCGATCGCAGGGAAGTCGAGGACCGCCCGACGCTTCGGGTGCCGGGCTCGAGGGGTTGGCTTCGCGGGACGCAAGTGGCGGCCACGTGTGCGCGGGCGCACCTTACGTGTGACACGTCGCGCGGAGGTGCGGAGACGGCGGGCTGCGGGCCGGCGGCCGGAGAGCCCGGTCGTCCTCGGGGTCCCCCGCCTCCGGACGCGTTGAGCGGGACGGCGCGCACGTCGAGGGGACCTCCGTTTCCGCTGGACCGCTCGAACGCGCGGGCGGCGGCCGCGCGGCGGGCGCGATGGTGCGCCCCTCGTCCGCTACGCCACGGGCGCCTGAACGGGCGCCCGTCGTAAAGCTTTTCGTAGCCTGCCGCTCCCGGCGATGGAGCCGGTGCCGGGAGCGCGGCGGCGGGCGCTTGCATCGCGTATGTCGGATAAAATTGGGACCGGGCCGGAACGGAGGCTCCGCGGCGCGGATGGAGCCGATGTCATACGTCGTGTGACGCTTGACAAAACGTATTTATAAACAACTCCGGGATACGAGCCACAACACGCCAGAATCATGCGGGGAATGAGGGTGTGACTCGTGTCATACCTCCTGCGTGAGATGGACGGGACCGGGATGGACGAGAACGAGCGGATCACACTGCGGCTCGAGAAGGAGAACCTCGAGCTGATCGACGGGTTCTTGAAAGAGAACAAGTCGTATGACAGCCGCTCCCAGCTCGTCCGCGATGCCGTCCAGTCGTTCATCCAGGGCCTCCGGGGCGAGGGCAACAGCGTGTCGATCCACGTCCCGAAGTACTACCTGGATCTGATCGACCGCCTCGTGACGGACGGGTACTTCCTGAGCCGGGAGCACGCGATCGTCCGCAGCATCGAGGAGTGGTTCACGCGGGAGCGGGTCAAGGAGATCCAGGACCACCGCCAAGAGATCGACAAGACGACGGGACGGGTGGTCAGCGTCTCCGACGGAGCCAAGGACGGTGTCATCCCGCCATGAACCGCGCGGCGTGTCGGATGCCGGAAGGGAGTTCCTCCTACCCGGAAAAAGGGAATGGGATGGGATCGGTCATGATGGGATGGGATGCACGCCTTCAGACGGAGGGCTCCACTCCGGCCTCCCTCGATGGTTCATCGAGGGGCGTACGCGAGGCGGAGGCTAGGTGAATGATACCCCGAGACTACGTCGACGAAGTCATCAACGGACTGTTCGAGGACGCCGTCGACCCCAAGATCAGCGTCGTCGGAGTGGGCGGCGCAGGCGGCAACGTGGTGAGCGCGCTTTACGATCGCGACCTGAAGGGCGTCGAGACCGTGGCGGTCAACACGGACCCGGCCGGCCTGTCCAAGTCCGAGGCGGACTTCAAGGTCCTCCTGGGCCACGTGGACGGCGAGGACCGGATCGCGGCCGCGCGGACGTCGGCCGAGGCCTCGGAGGGTAACCTGAAGGAGACGTTGTCCTCGGACATCGTATTCGTCGTCGCGGGCATGGGCGGGGCCGCCGGCACGGGTGCCGCGCCCGTCGTGGCCCGGGCCGCCCGCGCGAACGGCGCGGTCACCATCGCGATCGGCATCGTGCCCTTCGACATCGAAGGCCGCTCGGACGTCGCCAAGGACGGGCTCGAGGAGCTCCGCATGGAGAGCGACTCCCTCATCGTCGTGGACAACAACTCCCTGAACAAGTTCGCCGACCAGCTCTCGTTCAACGAGGCCCTCCAGGTCGTGAACTACATGGTCGCGGCCATCGTCGAGGGCGTCGTCGACCACCTCGAGAAGTCCTTCCTGTCCACGGTCGCCGAGGAGGTGGAGACCGTGGCCAAGGAGATCGAGGAGCAGAACAGCCACGCGGTCCACATGGAGGTCCAGCCTCCGGAGACCGTCCAGGCGGCCTGGGAAGTCAACCCCGTGGCCTTCGATGACGGCGGCTTCATCGGCCTCCGCTGAACCCCTCTTCCAATAACGTAACTCCTCCCCCCAACACGCCCACCCGCGAGGGCATCGGGCGACCGGCGCCGCAAGGCGCCGGGCGGCCCTCGCGACCCTTTCTTTCCCTCGAGTCAAGGAGGGCAGGCCCGCGAAAGGTTCTAGGCCCGACCACGGTGTCATGGGACCGTGGACCCCGAGTTCGCGGACGCTCTGAGAGAGGCACCGGATACCTCAGAACCAATCACGGAGGGCGACCGGATGCGGTACCGAGCACGCTTTCGAAGAATCCTCCGCATTGAGGTCCTCGCGACGGTCCTGTTCTACGGCGGCATCGCTGGGATTCTGCTGGTCCTCTGGAACGCGGTGGGTTCGGACTTGTTTGCGCCGACCCACCTAGGTCCGTACCTCATCGCAATCACCGTGGTCGTCGTGGTGGGTGGTGGGGTCACGATGATCCTGAACTGGCGCTGTCCGCGGTGCGGCCGCTATCTGGCCCAGGCGAGGTCCATCCATCTCCTCTACCTCCCCGAGGTAAGCATCCGACATTGCCCCCATTGCCACCTCGAGCTCCATTGAGTCGGCGGCTGCGGCGAAGAACCTTCTTAGCCGCCCCCGACCCATCCCGGCCTCCATGGCCACCCATTCGGAGATGCTGCACCTCTCGACGAAGAAGGGGCCTCAGGCCCTCGACATCACCCGCGAGGTCACCGCCGCAATCGCGAAGTCCGGAATCCGCGACGGCCTCGCCTGCATCTTCACCCCGAGTAGCACGTCCGCGATCCTGACGAACGAGTTCGAGCCGGGACTCATGGAGGAGGACCTTCCCGCGGCCCTCGAGCGGCTCTTCCCCGGAGGGCTGGACTACGGTCACGAGAGGCGGTGGGCCGACGGCAACGGGCACAGCCACGTGCGTGCGACGTTCCTAGGTCCGAGCCTCACGATCCCCGTGGTGGACGGGCGGCTTGCCCTCGGCACGTGGCAGCAGATCGTGTTCCTGGAACTCGACAACAAACCCCGGCGGCGCGAGGTGCGGGTCCAGGTCGTTGGAGAGGCCGGAAACCCTTAAGTCTCCCGCACGGGTGGCGAGCCCCGGGGGCCGAAGCCATCCCGCGGGACATCCAGAACGAGAACGCGAACCACGCCTACCGCCTGAACAAGGTCGGCGTCACGGGCGTGGAGAAGCCCGTACAGGTCCGTCGGAAGGGCCGGAACCTCACGCTCACCACGACGATCGATGTGTTCGTGGATCTGCCCCAGGCCCAGAAGGGCTCCCACCTCTCGCGGAACCTCGAGGTGATCAACGAGCTCGTGGACCGCTCCGTGCGCGAGCCCGTGGACAGCTTGGAGGACCTGACGGAGACCATCGCGCGGCAGCTCCTGAAGAAGCATGAGTACGCGACGACCTCCGAGGTCTGGGCGCGGGCGGACTACTTCCTCGAACGCAAGTCACCCTGGGGCCACACCTCCATGGAGCCGTACCACCTCGTGGCCCGGGCGAACGCGAGCCGCGCGGCCGCTTCCGTGGAGCGGTCCATCGGCGTCGAGGTGGTCGGCATGACCGCCTGCCCGTGCGCCATGGAGATGGTGCGGGACCGCCTGGTCAAGGAGCACCCGGAGATCAAGACATGGCCCGACGACATCCCGTTCGTCACGCACAACCAGAGGAACCGCACTACAGTCATCCTCCAGGAGCCCGAGGGCTTCGACATCGAGGCGGACGAGCTGATCGACATCGTCGAAGCCTCCATGTCCGCGCCGACGTACGGACTCCTCAAGCGGGCCGACGAGGGACGGCTCGTGGAGCTGGCCCACGCAAACCCGCGGTTCGTCGAGGACGTGGCGCGGGAGGTCCTGGACCGTCTTCTGGCGAAGTACCCCCAGATGCCCGACGCCACATACGTCCGCGTGAAGTCGGAGGCCGAGGAGTCCATCCACAAGCACAACGCCTTCGCGGAGCGCGCGGCCACGTTCGGCGAGCTGCGCGCGCCGTGAGCCCGGCCTCGCGGCGTAAACATGTTTACGGATCGGGCCGGCGGCGTCGCACGCCCGTAAACACGTTTACGGGCCGCGGGAGGAAACCTCATCGCCTCGAACGTTCATCCCGCCACCGTGGTCGTCCCGGCCCTCTGCCACGTCTGCAGCCGCCCTACGGTCCGGACCTGCGTGGCCTGCGGACGGCCGACCTGCGAGAGCCACCAGGGTCCCGACGGCGTCTGCATCGCATGCCGCCCGGGGAGGCGCTCTCCCCCGGGCGTTCTGGGCTGATCACAGGACGCGCTTCGCGTCGTCCTTGCCGATGTCCAGCGCCTTGAGCGCGTACGTGAGCGCCTTGGCCCGGATCATGTCCCGGGTCTTGTCGTCGAGGAACTGGGCCATGGCCACGGGCGCCTTGCGCGCATAGTTGATCGCGAACTCGGACCAGTAGAACGGCGCGTTGTCCTCGTCCAGGGACGCGGCCTTGTTGTAGTGCTCCTCGGCCTCGTTGAACCGGCCCAGGTCCACGCAGAACGACGCGAGGGCGTCGTGGTACTGCGGGTTCTCCGGGTCCAACTCGATGGCCTTCTTGTAGAGCCCCAGGATCTCGTCCGCCTCGACCTTGGGCACGCCCAGGGCCGATTCCGCCTTGCCGAAGAACGCAACGGGGTTCTTCGGGTCCGCCTTGGCCGCCTTGTCGAAGTGCTTGTAGGCCGCGTCGTAGTCCAGGGTGCTCAGGGCCTGCTCGCCTGCGGCGATTTCCTCTTCGGCGGGGGGCATCGGAATCGCCCGCGGAACACGGGGGATTCCAGATAAAGCTTCCCGTGGAATTCTCAGGCCGGGGCAGTCGTCAGACCGGTGAGGCCGCCACGGGCTTCGTCCGGAAGAGGCACCGGGTGTCGCCCTTGGCGTGGCATTCCGTCTCGACGCCCTCGACGGGCGCGCCGAGGACCGCGGTCACGAACCCCGCGAGGAACCCCTCGTAGTAGTGGCAGACGGGTTCCCGGCTCGGCGGGTGCAACGAGGCGAGGAGGCTGTACCTCATCGTCATCGTGACGTCGCGCCGCGCGAGATCGCCGACGGTGACCGTCGAGATCCCGTGTCCCGCGGCCAGGGTGATCTCCTCGAACCGACGCAGCCGGGCCGTCCGCTCGGCGTCCGAGGCTCCTGCGGGAGGCGCCAGCCCAAGGGCCTCCACGGCGCGCCGCCCGGAGCGGAACGCGACGCGGTAGAGCATCCCTTGGCCCGCCTTGCCGGAAAGGGCCTCGAGCTCCGCCTGCATCTCCGCATGGTATTGCGGCGGGATGATCCACACGGGTACGCCCCACAGGGTCATGTGACCCGTGCCGGTGGCCACGACGAGCGGCGGCGGCGAGGCAGGCTTCTCCGGGGCCAAGGTGGTCCCTCCGTGCAGGACCCTGGGAACCCGGAGGGCGCCCATGAAATCCTGCCGGTACGCCTATCCGGACTGCGACTAGACGATGGCCTTGTGGTTCCGAAGCCAGTCCAGATCGCTCAGGTAGAGCTCCCGGATGTCCGAGAGGCCCTCCAGGGCCATGATCAGCCGCTCCAGGCCGAGGCCCCAGGCGAGGACGGGGGCCTCAATGCCCAGGGGCTTTGTCACCTCGGGGCGGAAGATCCCGCTCCCGCCGAGCTCCATCCACCGCCCGTCGGGCAGCTGGCCCTCGGGCTCCATGCTGGGCTCCGTGTACGGGAAGTAGC
>DUJI01000171.1 GCA_013329855.1 Thermoplasmata archaeon
GGGTCCGCGCGAGCCTTAATGGGCCCGTCGCGCTACCCGTCTGCACCATGATCGCCCCCGAGTCGCGAGCCGAGAAGGACGCCTTCGAATTGTGGACGCAGCTGCGCCCCGACGACGCCTACGTCTCGGGCGTTACGGAGGCGGTGGGCAAGTTCTTCATCCCCACCGCCGCGAACGTGCGGCACATGCGGGCACGGATCGCCAAGATTCGGGCGTCCACCAAGGACGTGACCATCCGCAAGTTCCTGGCCAGCTTCGACACGCAGCTCGCGCACCCGGAACCCTCGCACCTTCCCGAGATCATGGTGGCCTCGTTCTTCGGCTACATAATCAAGGAGGGCGTGGAGGCGGACCACATCGGCCCGCTCGCCGGCGCGGCGGCCAAGGCCCTCGATGCGGAGCGCCGCCTCCTCGCGGGGAAGCGCTGGCGCACGGGGATGCGTGCCCTCGTCCAGCTCAGCGCGTCGGGCCTCGCAGACATCGTGGCCATTGTGGCGAAGGAACTCCAGCTCTCGTCCGGGGGAAACGCGGCGCTCGAGTCCGTGGCCGCGCTCCGAGCCTCCCTTCAGCGGTACCGCCAGGCGTTCGACCTGCCGGGCTTCCGACCCGAGGGGACTTTCGAGGAGACGTACGCCTTCTTCAAGGAACACGGCGCGGACCTCGGCCGGTCCCGAGTGTACGCGCGGGAGCTCCGGGACTTCTGGGACTTCAAGGCGACGCCCGCCCAGGTGGAGTCCGCGGGCCTCCGGATGATGCGACGCGAGCTGCCCCACTTTCGCACCCTGACGGTCGCCTTGGCCGGGGAGCTGCACTGCGATCCGACCGCGGAAGGCGTCGCGAAGGCGCTCAAGACGCGAGCCGGCCTGCGCCCGGATCAGATCCTCCCCTTCCTGAACGCCCTCCGCGGTCCCTGTCAGAGGGTGGCGGACAAGCACGTCGTCGCAGTCAATCCGTCGTACACTACGCTGGTCATCGAGACGCCGCCGTACTTGGTGAACACGACGCCCTCCGGCGCGGCGTACAGCATCGACAGCCTGACGGACCACTCCAAGGAGGTGTTCCTGGCCACCACGGACGAGCGGAGCGCGGCGCGGCCCCCTCCTGCGGAGCTTCTGAACCTCCTCGTCCACGAGGAGTACGGACACTGCGTCCACGGGTCCAACACGGCCCATGCGTTCGCGGGCCAGCCGCGGCTCCTCGACACGGTCAACTCCACGTTCGGGTGCGTCTCCGAGGGGATCGCCTTCCAGCGCGAACTCGAGTTCGTCCCCGTGATGAACGGGATCGCGTCCGGCAGACTGGACGGTCCCGAGGAGCGGGCCTTCGCGGAAGCCCTGGAGCCGTGGGGCGGCGTGACCGTCGCGGCGCGCCACTACGAGTTCCTCGCGTACCTCTGGCGCATCGTCCGCGCCCTGCGGGTCATCGGGGACGCCCGGATCAACTCGGGCAAACAGGACATCGTCGAGTTCGTGGACTGGGCCCACAAGGCGACAGGCCTGGAGATGGCGACGATCTACTACAACGTCTTCCCCGCCCACCAGGTGCTCGGCGCCGGGTACGCGTCCACGTACGCCATCATCGGCGAACGCATCCGGGCCATCCAGGGGAAGGCCGCGAAGCGGCACATCCCGCTCCGGGACCTGAACGCCTTCGCCTGCTCCATCGGGTGGCCACCCAAGTCGCTCTACGAGGCACGGCTCGAGGCGTGGGTCCGGGAACACTGAGCGGGCCTAGCCCTCGCCCTTCTCCTCCACGAGCGGCTCGCCGCGGAGGACCTTGGCGACGAGCTTGCCCCGCCGCGGTTGGCTGCCGCGGCCGAGGCCGCGGAAGTCGATGGTCCGGACCTTCGGCCCGCGCAGCCCGTTCGCGTACCCGTCCACCGCCTCGCGGTACTCCAGGGAGAGGATGTCCAGGACACTCGCCGGATGGGTGGATTCGAGGTAGGTCCGCAGCAATCCGGGGAGGCCATGGTCGCGCCACCACCGGTTCAGCTTCCCGAGGCGCTCCAGGGGTTCCGCCATGGAGGCCTCGTAGGCGATCACGGGATCCCGCGAAGCGAGCAGGCCGTAGAGGCCGGAGACCATGACCACTTCGACGCCGGGAACGCGCTGGTCCCAGGCCTCGTCGGGAATCGCTCGGTACATGTTGCCTCGGAATCGGCGGAAGGCGGGAAGGAGTTCCGCAGGATTGCCGAGGGCTTCCGGGGCAGTCCGGCGCACCTGATTGCGCAGGACCTCGAGCCGGCGACGCGCGTCGCGCGGTAGAGCGTCCTCTAGGACCGGCAGTGGCGGAGCGGACGGACCGCCACCCTTGGCCTTTCGCGTGCTCTCAGGAATCAGGACGAGCGTCTGGATCGATTCCACGCGGCCGCCAATCAGCCGCAGGAGAAATGCCTTTCCTCTTTCTCAGGGGTTCCAGACGTGTAGCACGGTGAGATGTGAGCAGATTCGTAAACGGAAAGCTGGAAGAGGCCGGGACGAGGTCCATGAAGACATGGTTGCTCCCTTTCCGTCTCTCGAATACCTGTACCTCGGTAGCGCCGCGTTTGAGCGGGACCTCGCCTACTCCCGGGACGTGCTGGGTGCGCCGCTCCTCTGGAACCTCGAAGGGTTCGGAGCCCATGTTGCCGCGTTCCGTCTGGGCGATGGGGCGCTCCTGCTTCTGGCCGATCACAGGCCCGCGCCCAGCTGCATGCCTCTCTACTCGGTCCCGGACGTCAAGGAGACCGCGAAAGGGCTTCGGAAGAGGGGCTGGACGTCCGATGGCCGTCCGTTCGAGATTCCCAACGGCCTCTGCTACGTATTCGACGACCCAAGTGGGAACCGGCTCGGCGTCTTCCAGAACGATCGACCGCGACCCTTCGAGTAGGGATCAACCCGTGCCTTGTTTGAGGCGTTTCAGGAGCACCAGCATCTCCTTGAGCGTTTGCGTGTCCTTGCGCTGCTGGGCGACGACGACGCCCTGGCCCCAGGCCTCCTCGGCCTCCCGCGTCCGCCCTGCGTCTCGCAGCGACTTGCCGAGCTCGCGGTAGGCGGCCGCGTAGTCCGGGAGGATACGGAGGGCCTTCTCGAACGCGTCGATCGCGTCCAGGTGTCGCTGGAGCTTCGCGTACTCCATGCCGAGGACGTAGTAGCCGACGGGGTCGTCCGGCTCCGCGCGAATCCCTTCCTTGAGGACCTTGATCCGATCTTCCGGGGAAGACATGGCCGTGGATGCCCAACGGCGCGCGAGACCAAGAAGCCTCCCCTCGGCCCCGTAGCATGGGAGCCGTGCGGCTCAGCCTCGCTTCGCCGCGAGCTCGTGGAGAGCCCGCAGGAGGACGAGCGCGTCGGCCCGCGTGTTGTAGTGCACGAACGTGGCCCGCATGGCCGTCTCCATGCCGTACAGCCGCGGAACCCGGGAGAAGTAGTCCTCCCCGCCGACCGCAAGGCCGTAGGTGTCGTAGAGGACGCGGGAGAGTTCCGGGTCCTCGAATCCCGCCAGCTTGAATGTGAACGTGGGGTCGCGTCCGAGACCGTTCGGTATCGTCCTGGGGCCGAACAACGTCAGTCCGGGGACGTCGGGGAGGGCCGGTGTCGTCCCGTCGCCCTTCAGGATGAGACGGTTCAACCCGAGTTCGTACCGTTCGATGGACTCCATGGCCATCCGGACGCGCGCTCTCCGCTGCGCGCCCGACTTCGCCGACGTCCGGGCGGTCCCACCGAGGCTCGCGAGGTAGTCGATCGCACCCGAAACGGCCGCGAACATGGCTTGGTCCCGCGTGCCCCACTCCCACTTCTCGGGCCCGTGCTTCGGGGACGCGTCCACCTTGTAGGGCCACAGCTCCTCGACGAGGTCGGGCCGCAGGTAGAGGAAGCTACCGTGGCGGGAGAAGAGCTTGTACCCCGAGAAGACCAGGGCATCGACCCCCAAGGCGCGCACGTCCGTGGGACCGTGGCACGCGTGGTGCACCGCATCCACGACGAGCAGCGCGCCGACCTCGTGCGCGATCCGCGCCAGTTCCGGGAGCGGCGAGCGCGTCCCCAGGAAGTTGGAGGCCGCGGCCACGGCCACCACCTTGGTCTTCCGGTCGACATGTGACGCGAGGTCGTCCACGTCCAGGAGGAAGGTCTCCGTGTCGAACTTGGCGTACCGCACCTCGTGGATCTTCCCGATCCTCGCCAGCTCCTCCCACGGGCTCACGTTGGCGAAGTGCTCGTAGGCGGTCAGGACGACGTTCTCGTCGCCCTTGAAGGTCCGACCGAGCGCGTAGCTCAGGGAGAAGAGGAGGCTCGTGGCCGATTCGCCGGAGAGGATGGCGTGGGGTCCGTCCGCGTTCAGGAAGTCGGAGACCGCCTCTCGCCCGGCGAGGATGGTGGCTTCTGCGCCCTTGGACTCCGGGAAGACGTTGCCCGTGTTCGCGCTCCAGTCGATTCGCGCGCGGGCTTCCCGCTCCGCAGCGGCTCGACAGACCAGGGTCCCCGCCCCGTTGTCGAGGAAGGCGCGGTGGCGGCCTGTCGCGTCGCGTGCGGCCGCCGGGAACTGCCTCCGGATGCGCGCCAACATGGGGGCGTCGATGGCCATCAGGCGCGGTATCTCGCGAGGGTTGATAAGGCCTCAGGGGGCCTCTGGGTAGGCTGATATGGGAGCGAGCGTTGCCGCGAGCATGCCCCGCGACGTCCGGAAGGCGTTCACGGAGCGCGTGAAGGAGATCGACCCCCTCTTCAAGGCCGGGAACCTGGACCGCTTCTGGCCCGCCCTGCGCGAGCTGGTCGCCATGGCGCCCGGGCGGCGGGACCTGTCGCTCAAGAAATCGCATTACCTCGCGAGTCTCGCGGCGCGGTCTCTGGTCCGCGATGACCCTCAGAACGCCCTCGCGTTCCTCGACCTGGCGGACCGCGCGATCAAGAGCGAACACTTGACCCCATTCCTGCGGCGGGAGCGAGAGGACTTCCGGGCCCAGGCAAGTTTGGCCCTCCGAATCGGCGAGCTCCTCGCCCGCACCGACCCGTCCGAGCCTGGATCCTAGCCCCCGTCGCACCACCCGTCCGAGTTCGGACGGCCGAATTTGTCCGATAGCGTCCTGAGCCGTCCCAGACGTCTGGCACCGGCCGACGCCAATGTTGATAAGGGACCTGGCTGTGGCCCGGACGTAACCCCGGATGACGCATCCGGTACGTCTGCAGGCCTGACCGGGAGGAACGATTCGTGGATGGCGACGACAAACGACAGCGAGCCGGCGGCCATCCGCCGCTGGGCCTGCATCCCGCCTGACGAACTCTACGAGGAACTCCGGTCTGGGCCCGAAGGACTGTCGACCGTGGAAGCGGCCCGCCGGCTGGATGTGCACGGGTTCAACGTTCTTCCCGAGTCCAAGAGGGTCCCGCTCTCCCGCAAGGCGTTCGCGCAGGTGCGGAACCTGTTCAACGTTCTCCTGATCCTCGCGGCCCTCCTCTCCTTCGTGTCGAGTTCTCCCCAGATGGGCTTCGCCATCCTGGGGGTCGTGCTCGTGGCAGTCCTCTTCAGCATCTTCCAAGAGCACCGGGCCGAGCGCGCCGTGGAAGCCCTCCGACAGCTCGTCCCGGACGAGGCGAAGGTCCTGCGGGACGGGGCCGTGAAGAAGGTCCCAGTTCCGAACATCGCGGTCGGGGACGTAATCTCGCTGGAAGAGGGCGACAAGGTCCCCGCAGACGCCCGTCTTCTGACGGCCTTCGAGGTCGACGTGGACAATTCCACGCTCACGGGAGAATCAGAACCGGCTCGCCGGACGGCGATGCCTCCGTCGCCCGACTTCGATGGACCCAGCACGGAATTCCCCAACCTGGTCTTCGCGGGCACGGTGGTCACCGCGGGGACCGCAACCGCGGTCGTCCTAGCCACAGGTCTGCAGACGAGGTTCGGCGAAGTCGTGGCCATCACGCACGCAGTCGAGGAGCCGCTCAGTCCTCTCCAGCTCCAGCTCAACCAGGCGGCCAAGCTGAACGTGTACGTGGCCATCGCCGTCAGCGTGGTGTTCCTCGCCGTCGGACTGTTCGTGGTCCATTTCCAAGTGCCCGACGGGATCTTGTTCATGATCGGCGTGCTGACCTGCCTAGTCCCCGAGGGACTGCAGATCACCGTGACCCTGGCCCTGGCAATGAGCAGCCTCTCCCTCTCGAAGCGCAACGTCGTGGTCAAGCGCCTCTCCGCGGTGGAGACGCTGGGCTCCACCACGGTCATCTGCACGGACAAGACAGGAACCATCACGGAAGGCCAGATGACGGTCCGCAAGGTCTGGCTGAGTGGCCGGGTGCTTGACGTCACCGGGGAAGGATACGGGCCGGAGGGGCGCGTACTCCTGGATGGGAAGGAGATCACCGCAGGCGGACGGACTGACCTCCGTCTCCTCTCCGAGGTCGCTGCGCTCAACAACAAGGCCACCCTGGTCCCGCCTCTGGACCGGAGGAAGTCCCGCTGGACCGCGGTGGGGGACTCGACCGAGGCCGCTCTGCTCGTCCTCGCCGCGAAGGCGAGCCTGGACCCGAAGAAAGC
>DUJI01000187.1 GCA_013329855.1 Thermoplasmata archaeon
CGACTTCGAGGGCGAGCCCGCCCGGCCCCTGAGCGAGCGCCGGATCAAGACCTCGCCCCTGCGGGACGTCGCGGGGATGATCCGCTCCTTCCACTACGCCGCCTTCGTCGGCCTACGGAACCAGCTCGCCCGCTCGCCCGAGGTGGGGGCTAAGATGGAGCCGTGGGCGCTCCTCTGGTACACGTGGGTCTCCGCCGCGTTCCTGCGCGGGTACGAGTCCGAGGTCAGCGGCCTCGACATCCTGCCGAAGTCCCTCGACGACCGCGCCCTGATCCTGGACGTCTACCTCCTCGAGAAGGCGATGTACGAGGTCGGGTACGAGCTCAACAACCGACCGGACTGGGTTGGCGTCCCCCTCAAGGGCCTCCTGCAGCTCTTGGAGCCGGGCGGATGAGCCGTTCGGAGGGCGACGCGGCGCGCGCCTTACGACGCCTCGCCCGGCTCCATGGCGTCCAGCTGTCCTACACAGACGTCACGGGTCGGCGATGGCGGGCCTCCGAGGCGAGCCTCCTCGGCGTGCTCCGCGCCCTCGGGGAACCGCTACGGAGCGCGCGCGACGCAGCGCGCCTCCTGTCGCGGGCGCTCCGTCGACGCTGGGACCGGTGCCTCGATCCCGTGGCCGTCGCCTGGGACGGATCAGGCGGCCGGGCCGTGCTCCGCCTCCCGTTGCACGATGCGAAGGGGCGGTGGTCTGGGGTTCTTCGTCTGGAGGACGGCCGGACGGTATCCCTGGCGTGGCAGCTTGGACGCATCCGTTCGGCCGGCGCGGCCACGGTGGATGGCAAGCGCTACGTGGCCAAGGCCCTCCCCCTTCCGCGGTCGCTGCCGCTCGGGTACCACCGGCTGCAGGTCCCTCGCGCCACCGGTCGGCAGGAGGCGCTCATCCTCTCCGCGCCGACGAAGGCGCACGAACCGCCGCCGGGGCGCCGCTGGGGCGTCTTCGTCCCCCTGCATGCGCTGTGGTCCTCCCGCTCCTGGGGGGTGGGAGACTACTCCGATCTCGCCTCCGTGGTCCGCTGGGTCGGCGAACACGGGGGTGCCGTCGTCGGGACGCTGCCTCTCCTTCCCACGTTCCTCGGGCGAATCGTCGAACCGAGTCCCTACAGCCCCGCGAGCCGCCTGTTCTGGGGCGAGGTCTTCCTCGACGTGGCGCAGGCCGCGGGCGCAGGAAGGGACGCGGCCATCGGCTCCGAGCTCGATGCGCTACGAGCGTCACCGCTCGTGGACTACGCTCGAGTCGCGGCGGTCAAGAAGCGTGCCCTTGCGGCATCTCCGGAAGACGCTTCCGAACCCGGCGGGGACGGCACGGCCGATCTCGATGCCTATGCCGCCTTCCGTGCCGCGACGGAAGCCTGGGGAGGGTGGCCCGGCTGGCCGGGTAGGACGGCGAAGCGGACGCCGCCGCTGCCGGCTTTCGACTCAAGGGAGGCGACCGCCCACCGGAGGGCGCAGGTGGTCGCGCAGAGGCAGGTCGAGGCTGCCTCCCACGCGGCCGCGGACCGGTGCATGGACCTCTACCTCGACCTGCCTATCGGTGTCCACCCCGAGGGCTTCGACACCTGGCGTCACCCCGAGGCTTTCGTGCGGGGCGTCTCCGTCGGCGCGCCCCCGGACAGCGTGTTCACGTCAGGACAGGAGTGGGGGTTCCCACCGCCCCACCCCGATGGACTGCGGGAAACAGGCTACGGCTACCTCGTCGCGGTGTTGCGGCGGCAGATGCGGGTCGCCTCGATGCTTCGGCTCGACCATGTGATGGGCCTGCATCGCTTGTTCTGGATTCCGGACGGTCTCCCTGCCACGGAGGGAGTCTACGTCCACTACGCGGCGGACGAGTTGTACGCGATCGTCATCCTAGAGTCCACGCGGAATCGGTGTGCGGTCGTCGGGGAGAACCTCGGGACCGTGCCCGCGTACGTGAACCAGAGCATGCGTCGCCACGGGATCCGTCCCCTCTACGTCCTGCAATACGAGACGGAGGGGCCGGCCCCCGGGCTCCCCCCGCCCGTTCCCGCGGGCGCGGTCGCGAGCGTGAACACTCACGACATGCCCCCCTTCGCCGCATACTGGTCCGGGGCCGACATCGACGTGCGCGCGGCGGCGGGCCTGTTCCCCAAGGATAAGGTCGCGGCCGAACACGAGCGGCGCGCGGCAATCCGCGACCGCGTCGTGCGGACGCTGACGCGGGATGGTTGGCTCCGAGGGCCGCCAACGCCTCCCGTGGTTTTCGACGCGGTCCTTGATTTCCTGGGCGCGAGCGATGCGTGGGCCGTGCTCGTGAACCTCGAGGACCTGTGGGGCGAGACGGAGTTCCAGAACCTGCCGGGGACCGGAGCGGAGAGGCCGAACTGGCGGAGGCGCCTCCGCCTCTCCCTCGAGGAGATCGAGCGCGATAGCCGGGTGGCGAGCGCCCTCAAGCGGCTCGACGTGATTCGCAAGGGGCAAATTACTTATCCAAACCCCGCTAGATGAACGGACCGGATGGGAGGGCCCACGGGCCCTCTGCGAGGGATCTCGATGGTTCGGAAGGACGCCGCGCACGTGGGACAGGCCCCGCGAGCCCACCCGGTCGCCCTTCCTGCAGGCACCAATCCGCTCTTCCTCACCGCGGACGATCTGTATCTGTTCAACGAAGGCACCCACGACCGCTTGTACGAGAAGCTCGGCGCTCACCGCGGGGACGGTCCCTCCGGGTCCGGCGTCGCGTTCTCGGTGTGGGCGCCGGACGCGGAGGCCGTATCCGTCGTGGGCGATTTCAACGGTTGGGACCCGAAGGCCTCACCCCTCTCCCCGGTCGCGCACTCCGGGATTTGGCAGGCCTTCGTCCTCTCCGTGGAACCGGGGGCCCGGTACAAGTTCCACGTCCGCTCTCGCTACCGCGGATATCGCGCGGACAAGGCCGACCCCTTCGCGTTCCGCACGGAGGTCCCGCCGAGGACCGCGTCCGTCGTCTGGGATTTGGACTACGCTTGGCGGGACGCCGGATGGATGGCCGCGCGGCGGGAGCGGAACGGCCTCCGCGCCCCGATGGCGATTTACGAGGTCCACCTTGGGTCCTGGCGCCGCGTTCCCGAGCAGGACCAGCGCCTCCTCTCGTACCGCGAGCTCGCTGACCAGCTGCCCGGGTACGTCCGGGACCTGGGCTTCACGCACGTGGAGTTCCTGCCCGTCATGGAGCACCCGTTCTTTGGCTCGTGGGGATACCAGGTTACGGGCTACTTCGCGCCGACGAGCCGCTACGGGACGCCGCAGGACTTCATGGCCCTGGTCGACGCGCTCCACGGCGAGGAGATTGGCGTGATTCTCGACTGGGTCCCCTCCCACTTCCCCACGGACGAGCACGGCCTGGGCTTCTTCGACGGGACGCACGCCTACGAGCACGAGGACCCGAGGCTCGGCGTCCACCCGGACTGGAACACGTTCATCTTCAACTACGGCCGCAACGAGGTCCGGAGCTTCCTCCTGAGCAGCGCGGCGTTCTGGCTCGACCGCTACCATGCCGACGGGCTGCGGGTCGACGCGGTGGCCTCGATGCTCTACCTCGA
>DUJI01000129.1 GCA_013329855.1 Thermoplasmata archaeon
CCGCCGCCTCGAACTGCATGTCCGCGATCAGGGCTTCGGCATCCCGGGACGCTTCGCGCCGGTAATGCCGAACCGTATAGCCCAACTGCCTCGGCAATCCGCTCGACATGGCGCCATTATGGATTGCCCGGCGGCGCCGGCAACAAACGCCTTGTCGCAACCCGTGTCGGCCGCGGCCCTCAAGGCCCGGGAGTCCGTGGACAACGCGGCCCACGTCGTCGCCCTCGAGTACCTCGCCGCGGCCCAGGGCCTCGAGTTCCTGAAGCCGCTCAGGGCCGGCTTGGGTCCGCGGGCCGCCGCGACCCGGATCCGGGAGGAGATCCCGCCCCTCGAGGAGGACCGGCCCATGGCCCGCGAGGTCGAGCGCGTCCTCGCCTGGATGGCTTCCGGAGAACTCGTGGCCGCGGCGGAGAAGGCGGCAGGTCCGCTGGACTGATCACTCGGCCGGGTTGCCGAGGGGCCGGAAGCACACGGGGCAGCGCCCCACGCGGGACGCGCACAGCTCGTGGAAGTCGCGGCCACAGGAGCACTGGAGGACCTTGAAGCCCTTCTTGATCGCGCCCTTGCAGATGGGGCAGCGGGACTCCAGGTTGGCCAGGAGCTTCCGCGGCCTCTCCTGCGGGGTCTCCGCGACCTCGACCTGGGCGATCGTCTCCTGGACGTACTCCTTGTCATCGAAGACGCGATGGGAGACGAGCTGGACGGCCAGCGGGATGGACCCTGGCTCGGTCATCTTCAGGCGGAACTTGACGACCTCCTTCCCGTGCGCGCGGATCGCGGTGATCTCGGGCACGCCCTCGGCCTCCGCATCGCCCAGGACGCGGATCCGCACGTCCTTCGCGAGGCCCTTCCCGACGTTCTCCAGGGTCAGGGTCGCGTCCACGGGCTCGTTGAGCTGGGCGGGACCCACCTCGAGGGAGCCCTTGAGGTTCGGGGCGAACGCTTCCACGGCGTCCCACGCGAGCCGGTAGGCGTCCTCCGCGGCCTTGATGCCCTCCGCCATGTCGCGCCGCCGGGCCTCCATGGACTCCGAGAGACGCCTCTCCGCGGCGCGCATGTCGATGCCGTACTTCTTGCCGTTCCGGATCGTCGTCTCGGCCTTGAACGTGAGATCGATGAAACGCTTCTCGACCACCTTCGCGCTCTCCACGCGCTCCACCGCGCGCCCGACCGCGTCGAGGGCGGCGAGGTACTCCCCGCGCGCCACTTGGTCGTTCGCCTGCCGGAGAAGTTCCTCCGCGCTCCGCGCATCGGAGCCGAGCTTCTTCGCGTGGGCCACGTTCTCCGCGGCCTCCGCGAGGGTCTTGTTCAGGCGCGCGCCCAGGGCCTTCTGGGCGACCGCCTGGCCGTCCCGGATGCACGCATGGGCCACGCCGAAGTTCTCCGCGTCGATCTGGGTTCGCGCCTCCGAGAGCTTGTTGAGCGCGGGAGTCGAATCGATGTCCAGCCGGCGGCAGGTCGCGACGAGCTCGTCCGCCTTGGAAAGGGATTCCCGCAGCTGGGCCCGCAGCAGGCCGATCCCCCATTCCAGGCACTGGGAGAACGAGGCCTTGGCCGACTCGACGTCCCCCATCGCCAGGGCGTCATCGCCCTCCTGGACGAACTTGTCCAGCTTCTCCGCCTCCGCGCCGATCTCGCGCGCGGTCTGGCGCAGGGCCGTCGCGCGCACCCGGACCTCCTGGGCCTCCTCGAACGCGGCGCGGAAGTCCGCGAGGGTGTCCGAGGCCCGGATGGCCAGGTCGAGCGCCTTGACGTAGTCACCGCCCGCGAGGGCGCGGCGGGCCTCCTCGGCCACGCGGTCCACGGAGGGCGCGGGGCGCCCGAGGGATTTCAGCTTGCCTTCGATCGTCGCGACGGCCTGGGCGGCCATCCCCTGTTGGAGCGCGACGCGCTCGGCCTCCGCCTCGCTCTGGAGCGCGGTCGCCAGGGCCTGGCGGTACTTCTTCGCGCGGAAGAACTCCCGGGAGCGCTCGAAGAGCCTCTCCGCGGACCGGGTGTCCGTCCCGTCGCGCTTCGCGCGGCCGATGGAGTCCTCGAACCGCTGCATCATGGCCGCGATCCCCTGGTCCCGCTCGCGGGACACCTCGACCTCGGCCTGGGCCGCGTGGTCCATCGCCTCCTCGAAGTGGCCCATCTTGTAGGCCCGCTCGGCCTTCTCGAGGAGGGCCGCGGTGCTGCGGACCTCCAGGTTCATCGCCTCGGCGTCTGCGACCAGTTCGCCCACACGCTTGATCGCGGCATCGGCCTCCTCGCCCTGCTTCTTCAGATGCTCCAGGGTGTCCCGGAGATGGAGGGCGAGGTCCGTGGCGCGCGAGAACTCCCCGGCCTCGAGCGCCTGGTGGGCCCGGATCGTCTCCTCGTTCACCGTCGCGAGGTTCACGCCCTCGACGGCGCCGACGATCGATTCCGAGGTCGTCAGGAGGGCGGCGATCTTCTCGCGGATGAGAGAGCCGAACTCGCCGTCGGCCCGGGACGCCAAGGCGAGGGCCCGGTCGTAGTCCTTGGCCTTCATGGCCTCCTTGGCCTCGGCGGCGGTCTCCCGGAGATGGGGAGCGTCGATTCCGAGTCGCGACGCGACCTCCATGCGCTCCTTGTTGGAGAGAATCTTCTGGGCGGACGAGTAGAGGACCGTGAGCTTCTCGGTCTCCGCCTTGGCCCGGGCCGAGAGCTCGATGGTCTGGGTGTAGTCGAGCCTCTCGAACGCCTTCTTCGCATCCACGAGGGTCTCGACGACCTTGGCTACGTCGACGTTCCGCTTCCGGGCGTCCGCGATGAAGGCCGCGGCGCTCGACAGCGCGTCGTGGGCCTGGCGGTACAGCGCGGTCGCGCGGCTCGCGCGGTCTCCCGCCTCCTTGAGCAGGGGCAGGCCCTCCGCGAAATTCTGGACGCTCACGGCCAGCTGCGCGCGGTTCACGTAGTCCGTCATGTCGCCCACGTCGATCCGCAGGCCCTGGGCCTGGGCGATCCGGGCGCGCACCTGGGCGAGCAGCTTCTCCGACGCGGCCTCCAGGAGGGCCTGGACCCGATCCCTCGACGCGAGCACGTCGGCGATGCGGCCGGCGGTGAGGGAGGCGTTCAGCTCCCGGAACAGGGGCTCCTCCGCCTCGGTCCCGAGGCCCAGGTCCACCTCGAGCTGGATCGTGAGCCCCAGGGAGGAGATCAGCTTCTCCGCGGTCGCGCGGGTCCGCTGTTCCACGAACTGCGTGCCCTCGTCCAGGCTCTTGAACGCGCCCTCGAAGTCGCGGGACGCGAGCCCCGCGTCGGCCCGCAGGATGATCGCCTTGAGGTCCCCTACATCGTCCGCGACGTGGGGGAGGGCGTTGCGCAACGTGGTGACCCGGTCCGCAATGAACTTCTGGAGCGTGGTCTCCGCGTTGGCCTGGGCCTGGGCGGTAAGGTCCAGGGCGCGGCGATGTTCGTTCGCCTTCGTGGCGACGATGGCGTCCTCCAGTCGCTTGGACGCCTCGGAGAGATCCGCGCCTCGTTGCTCCCCGACCGTGAGCGTGAACTCGACGCGCTCGATGGTCCGCATGACCTCCTCGCGCTCCGACTTGCGAAGTTCCTCGTGGGCGGAATCGATGGCCTTCTCCAGGCCGCCTAGATCGTGCCGCTGGTAGGCATCCCGCGCGACCTCGGCGAACCGTCGCGCCGCCTTCGCGTCGACCCCGCGCGCCTCGGCCTCCGCAAACGCACGGTGGAGGGCC
>DUJI01000238.1 GCA_013329855.1 Thermoplasmata archaeon
CATGAAGGCGGGCAGCGCCGCGGTGGGCGGTCCTGAATTCGGGCTGCTCAGCGCCGCTTCCGTTCAGCTCTCTCATTTCTACGGGATCCCGTGCTCCTCCGGTGGCCAGTCCGACGCACGGGTGCACGGTATCCAGCCTCGATTGAGAAGGGGACGACGCTCCTCGCATCCATCCTCGCGGGTGCCGATTTCGTGGATCTCTACTTCGGATCCTATGAGGGCTTCAACGCCACGAGCCCGGAACAGGTCCTGATTGACCACGAAATCGCAGGCTACGCGAACCGCTACGCCCAGGGGATTGAGGTGGACCCGGCGAGCCTCTCCCTCGACCTCATGGAGGCCGTGGGCCCGGGCGGGAGCTACCTGAAGAATCCTCGTGCCCTGAGAGACACGATGGCGATGATGGGCCGTGAGTGGTATCTGCCCGCCCTGTTCGATCGCCGTACGCCGGATGGCCCGGACCGACCCGAGGAAGACCTGCTTCAGATGGCGCACGAGGCCGTTGCGCGAATCCTCCGAGAGCACGAACCCACGCCCCTGGATCCCGGGCTCTTGAAGGAGATGAAGGTCATCCTGGAGGCGATTCGCAAGGAGGAGAACGGCTCTCCAGCCGCCATTTAGGTCACCCGAAGTGTTAAGGGGACGCCCGGATTCTCCTCGAGCGCCCAGGAGGGAATCCGGTGACACCACGAGAGCGGGGGCCGTCCAAGAGCCAGAGCGTCGACCGCATGGGCCGTCTGAACCCCTACCAGATCGTGGACCGCCCCCTCCATCGTGCCGCCACGCTCCCGGGCTCGCTCTTCAGCGACCCTGCCGTGTTCGCACGAGAGACGCGTGCCCTCTTCCGGAACGCATGGGCCTGCGTGGGCCGTGAAGACGAGATTCCGGCTCCCGGGGACTACCGGACATATGAAGTCGCGGGGTCGGGCGTCATCCTCCTCCGAGATTCGGGCGGCGTTCTGCGAGGGTACCACAACGTGTGCCGGCATCGGGGAACCCGAGTCCTCGAGGAATCCGCAGGACATGGGCTGACGATCCTGCAATGCCCCTATCATGCGTGGACCTACGATCTGCGCGGAAACCTCGTGGGGGCGCCTCATATGGAAGAAGCGGAGAACTTCGATCCCGCCGAGTACGGGTTGTATCCCCTGCGCGTCGAGACTTGGCGGGGGTTCCTGTTCGTCAATCTGGACTCCCGAGCGGAATCCTTGTTGACCTACCTCGGGGACTTCGTGAACCGTGCGGCGCCGTATCCTCTGGAGCGCCTCCGGCGAGCCCACCGATACGTATACGACATCGCGGCGAACTGGAAGCTTGTGGTGCAGAACGCGAACGAGTGCTACCACTGTCCGGGGGTCCACCCCCAGCTCGTGCGCTTGACTCCGTATCGGTCCGGGGAGGAGGATCTCCGAGATGGCCCCGTGTTCGGGGGGTGGATGGACTTCGTGGACGGTGCGTGCACCCTGGCGCCGGGTGGGTCCACCACGCGGCGGATCTTCCCCGGGCTCCGCGACGAGGATCTCCGCCGCGTCTACTACTACGTCTTGTACCCCAACAACTTCCTGAGCCTGCTTCCGGACTACGTGACCCTCGACTGGTTCATCCCGGTCTCGCCGGACCGCACGCGTGTTGTCTTCGACCTGTACGTGGACCGCGACGAGATGGATTCCGCCACGGACGCGATGTCCTTCTGGGACACGACGAACCGCCAGGACTGGCACATCTGCGAGATGGCCCACCTCGGTTCGAAGAGCGTCGCATACGAACAGGGACGGTACAGTTCCGAGGAGGAGGTGGTCCACGCGATCGACCGCTACTACCTGCGGGAAATGGGGCTCCTGGCGAGGGCGCGCCCTCGCAGGTCTAGGCGCCCGCGCCACCGCGGCGCTTGAGCGCGGGGTTCAGGACCTCTTCGATTCCATAGCCGAGAAGAGCGAAGCCCAAGACCAGCGTGGTGATGCAGACCCCAGGCGGCAGGAAGTACCACCACTGCCCGGAAAGCATGGCGCCGCCGTTGTAGGCCAGGTTCACCATCTGGCCCCAGGTCTGCACGCCGGGCGGACCGAGCCCGAAGAAGGAGAGAAACGCCTCCGTGAAGATCGCGCCGGAAACGGTCAGGACGGCCTCGGCCCACACCAGGGGCATCACGTTGGGCAGGATGTGGCGGGCGATGATGTACCCCCGTCCCGCACCCACGGCCTTGGCCCGTTCGATGAACTGGCGCTCCTTGAGGGAGAGGACCTGGGAGCGGATGACCCGCGCCGTCGTCGGCCAGCTGACGAGCGCGATCGCGAACACGATCGTCGCGAGGCTTGGTTCGAGGATCGAGACGAGAACCAGCACGAACGGGAGCCACGGGATGACGAGGAAGAAGTCGGTCATTCGTGACAGGACTTGATCCGTCACCCGGCCGTAGTACCCGGCAACCAAGCCGACCGTGGTCCCGAGGATCATGGCTGCCAGGGAAGCGGCGAACCCCACGATGAGGTCTACCTGGGTCCCGTACACGAGCAGGTTGAGGATGTCGTGCCCCGTGCCGTCCGTTCCGAGTAGGTGCTGGGCGGAAGGCGGTTCGTTGTCCGAGGCGAGGTTCAGCGCGCTCTGGTACGGACCCACGAGCAGCGTGGCGAAGAGGGCCATGCAGACGAAGAACAGGATGATGACTACGCCCGCGAGGGAGAGCTTGTTCCGCAGGATCTGGAGCAGCATCTTCTTGCCCCGGCTCAGATCCAAGAGGAGCCGCTCGCGGAACAGCGAGTAGCTCTCCGAACCGGGGGTGGCCTCCCGCGTGGCCAGGATCACGCCTCCCGGACCCGGGGGTCGAGGTACAAGTAGAGGACGTCAGCGACCGCATTGGCGACGACGACCCCAATCGTCGCGATGAGGAAGATCGCCTGCATGAGCGGGTAGTCCTGATTCAGGGTCGCGGTCCACGTGAGCGCGCCGAACCCGTTGATGTTGAACACGGTCTCGATGACGATCACGCCGCTCACGACCCAGCCGAAGTAGAGAGCGGAGGCCGTGACCACGGGGAGACGGGCGTTCGGAAGGGCATGCCACCGCAACTGCTCGCGCTCGTTGAGCCCCTTCGCAGCGGCCGTCACCATGTACTCCTCGGGGAGAACATCCGTGAGGGAGTTCCGCAGGGTCAAGGAGAACCACGCCACGTTCGTGATGATGAACGCCACGATGGGCAAGGTCCAATGATACAGCGTGTTCCCGATGTTGGTCAGGGTGTCGGGGGTCGGCCTCGGTGGGAGAAGCGGGAAGATCGGAACAAGGAAGGCGAACGTGAACACCAAGATCAGCGAGACCCAGAACGAGGGCATGGAGTAGCCCAGCAGGGTCGACATCGTGATCACGACGTCCGTCTTGCTGCCTCGCCTCCATCCGGAGATTCGGCCCAGGACCAAGCCCAGCCACATGGTCACGACGGTCGCGATTCCGACGAGCTCCAGCGTCGTGACCAGTCGCGGCGCGATGATCGTGGTAACCGGGAGCCCGATGTATCCCTTGGTGGTGATGTCCGTCCCCAGGTTGCCCTGCAGAAGGTTCGCCATGTACGTGACGTATCGCTGGGCGACCGGCTTGTCCAAACCCCACTGGACGATGAGTTCGGCGCGCAGGCCGCACTGCGCATTCGCGATCGTGCTGTTGCCCGCGCAGCCCCCTCTCACGAAGAGGACCCGAGTCGGGTCTCCAGGCAGGACCTGGAACATGAAGAAATTGATGGAGGTGATGACGAGGATCGTCAGTAGGACGAAGACGACCTTCTTCAGGAGGTACCTCCGTAGATTCGTGCAACTACCTCCTTGTACTGCCTCGTCATCCTCCAGCGACGTGCGTCACGTCTTGGGTGGGAGGTTGAGCTTCCCCTCCTCGTCCTCCTTCTTCCTCCTTCTCCGCATCATGAGCACGGCGACGACCGCGACCGCGGCGATGATCACGACCGCGGCAATGGCGGCGATCACGAGCGGCTCGAGGCCCGGGGTCGTCGTCGGAATCGCCGTCAGCCTGAACGTCGCCACCGACTCCGCGCCGGACGCCACGGACACGGTCTGTTGCGCCCCGTAGTACCCCGTGGCCGTCACGTTCACGGTGTAGGCTCCGGGCTCCACGCTGATGTTGAAGCGGCCCTGGCTGTTCGTCGACGCCGTGGTCTGCTGGCTGCTCGATGACGTGACCAAGACGACCGCACCCGCAATGGGCGATCCTGTCGCGAGGCTCGTCACGTTCCCCACAATCCATCCGACGCTTGGAACCAGGGTGAAGTTGGCCCACGTGGTCTGGCTCGCCAGGACGGCCACGTTGGACTGCGTCCGGTCGCCGTATAGGTACGCGCTGGCGGTCACGTTATACGTGCCCGCGGGCAGGGAGATCGTGTACGTCCCGTCGCTGGCCGTCGTGTCGAAGTTGGATCCCGGCTGGGCCAGCACCTGGGCCCCGGCAATCGGCGCTCCACCTGGGTCTTTCACGTTCCCTCGGATGGAGCCGAGCCCCGCCGGCGGGTTGGTGACCAACATGTACACCGGACTCTGGGAAGCCACGGGCGCGTTCCAGCCGTCCGACACGGTCACCGTGACCGTGAAGTTGCCCGTCGTGTTCCAGAAGTGGCTCGCGGTGCTCGTGGGGTTCGCCGCGGTCCCCTGCGTGACGGTCGAGGTCCCGTCACCCCAGTTCCACGTCCAGTTGAGCTGGTCCGTCGTTTCGGCGTCGGACGACGTGGCGGTGAGGGTCCTCGTCTGGTTCGTGTACGCGCTGAGGTACGGCGTATTGGTCTGGATGACCGGGCGCGTCGGAGGCTGGTTCGTGCTGGCCGCACTGCACGTCGGGCAGTTCAGGTCGAAGAACAGGGGGTTCGCACCCCAGTAGGCGTTCAACTGGCGGTACGGATGGGCGGTCCAGTCGCCCCAGCCCTGCCACAGATCCGTCCTCATGGCCCACTCGCCGTAGGGATAGATGAAGATGATGTAGGAGGCCGATTCGTACTGGATCTTCTGGGCGTACTTGGCATCCGCCTCCCGGGTGGCCGGGTCCAAGTCGGCCAACTGCTTCAGATAGTACTGGTTGTACGTCGTGTTGACCCAGTAGTTGTCGTTCCACCCATCGAGGGTCCATGAGGATTCCATGGAGAGCATGTAGTTCGGGTCCGGGTCGGAGGACCAGTACCAGATGTACATCTCCACCTTGCAGCCGTACACATC
>DUJI01000245.1 GCA_013329855.1 Thermoplasmata archaeon
CCGCGATGCCGCCGCCCACGAGAAACTGGACGAGGAGGAGACCGACCAACACCCATCCCCCGCGCTTCCTCGTGATGCCGAGGGCCGCCCACGTCACGACCAGGGCGCCCACGAGCATCGCGAGGACCCCGGTTGCGAACAGGTTCGGGACGAGGGAGAAGGCGGGCTCGCCGTTGAAGATTCGGAAGAAGCTCGATCCCGGCCAGGCGGGGAAGACGCCCGCGGGGGGAGCGACGTTGCCTTGGAGGACTTCGCCGACCCCGTGCTCGATGCCCGACACACCCAGGATGACGCCGATCGTCGAGACCACAATCCGGGTCGCGCCTCCCTTGACACCCCGGGTGGTGCCCCCGCTCGGTCCAGCCCTGTGCGCGAGGGCGGCTGCATCCGCGGCGGCCACGGCTCATCGCCCTCCCGAACCGACGGCGATGCCAGGGGATTGAAGGGCCCGTGCGATGTCATTCGCCCAGGCCTCGATGCTGTGCCAGTTCCGGAAGTCGCCCTCGGGCAGGATGGCGCGCGCGGCCGGAAGCTTCCGGAGCGCCCGGTGCTTGAACGCCAGCTTCGCCGGATCGAGTGCCCCGAAGAAGATCCGATGCTCTCGCGCGTGCACGGCTTCGATGAGCGCGGGGATCTCCGTAGGCACCAACTCGGGGTCGTCGAGCGCCGAGTCCCCGGGAGCGAGTTGAAGGGGGCCGCTGCTGAAGAGCCAGACCGGACGGTCGGCGAGCACGGCCCGGTTCCGCTGCACGAAGTCGACGGCTTCCGGCATCCAGTGGCCCATGTACACGGCACTTCCGACCACGACCGCCCCGAAGCCCTCGAGGTCCGGGACGGGCCCAGCGCTCTGGGCCTCCGCCTCGAGTCCGCGATGGCCGAGTTTCTCCGCAATGAACTCCGCGATTTCTCGAGTAGAGCCGTACTTGCTTGCATGGACGATGACGATTCTCATGCGTCTTCACCCCCGCCAGTCCCTGCCCGTCCCCGCGGCGCATTCCCACGGATCTCCTGGCGTTGGAGGTCCAGTCGGAGGACGCCCTCCGATCCGACGACCTCCAGGACGACCCCATCCAGGAAGCTCGCGCTCGTCAGCCTGCCCAGCGTCCCCTCAATCAGGACGCCCTCCTGGTTTCCGTTGCTCAGGGACGCGCTCCTCAGGGCAGCCCTTGACTTCAGCTCGACCGTGAAGATCCGCCCCTTCTTCGCTCCGTCCGTTCGTGTCATGGTGATTCTCTCCGGGGGCGAGGACAGTCACGGGCGGCCGATAGTCCTTATTTGACAACGATGTTTACCCAGACACAGCGGTGTGTAACCTGCCGCAAGAGCGGCCCGTACGCCGGCGATCAACCTTGGCACCCCCCGAGAAGGTGGACAAGTTGTTCCTGGAACTGTCCAGCGAGAGCCGGCTCGACCTCCTCCGCGAATTGGAGGCCAAGGAGCTCCGGATGGGCGAGCTCGCCCGCCGTCTCCGCCTGACGGCCACGGAGGCCACGCGGCAGCTCAAGCGGATGACGGACGCGTTGCTGATCCGCCGGCTGCCCCAGGGCGCGTACACCGCGACGACCTACGGCCGGCTCGTCCTGCAGCTATCCCCGTCCCTCGAATTCGTCTCCCGACACCGGGAGTACTTCACGACCCGCGATCTCTCGCAACTCCCCCACCCCTTCCTGAATCGGATCGGTGAACTGTCTCAGGGGACGCTGCACATGGAGACCATGGAGACCATCGTGACCGGGGAGCAGTTGATGGGGCGCGTCAAGCGGTACTTCTGGGCCATGGTGCCCGGCCCCGGCAGCGAGCTCCTTGGCCCAACCGTCCATGAGCAAAGGCTCAGGGGCGTCGACTTCCGTTTCGCCGTCCCGGCTGAGCTCTTGCCGCTGAAGGCCCTGCCTCCCGGGGCCGAACCGGATTTTAAGCTCCGCGGCCTCCCCCAAATCCCCGCGATCCTCGCCGCGACGGATGCGGAAGGTTTCGTCTCCTTTCCTCCGATCGGTGGACGATGGGATTACGCCGGTTTCTACGGAAAGGATCCCACGTTCCTCCAATGGACCAGAGACCTGTTCCTCCACTTCTGGGAACAAGGGAAGCGGGCGCCCACTCTGTGATCATCAAGAGCGACCGACGCCCACACCCAGCGGCCGATTTCCCGCCTGGACGACTGTCTCCCAACAGTACTTGCACGAGGTACTTCCGCGAGTCTCCGCGAGGCCGTCTTGGGCGGGTCTCGCAGCAACGAGCGACGCGACGGCAAACTGCAGACCAATCGGGGCGCCGGCCGACGAGCCGACGATCGTGTAGAAGTTCTCCCAGCCGGCAGCCACGGTCAAGGTCGTCGATCTCCTAGGGCCGGGGCTTTCGCCGGTAGGCTTCCTCGCTGACCTTCTCCATCCAGTTCACGGCCTTGCCGTCCAGGGCCTCCTGGATGGCGAAGTGGGTCATCGAGGTGTCGGGCGTGGCGCCGTGCCAGTGCTTCTCGTCCGGCAGGCTCGAAACCACATCCCCGGGGTGGAGCTCCTGCACAGGACCTCCCCAGCTCTGCACGAGGCCGCGGCCCGCCGTCACGATGAGTGTCTGGCCCAGGGGATGCGTGTGCCAGGCCGTGCGGGCGCCCGGCTCGAACGTGACCCGCGCGCCCTGGGCACGCCCCGGTGCGCTGGCCTGGAACAGGGGCTCGATGCGCACCTTGCCGGTAAACCAATCGGCTGATCCTTCGGTGGGCGTTTGCGCGCCCGCCTTCTTGATCTCCATATCTCGCTCCCCGCCGTAACGAGGTCACCGATGGCGTTCGCGGGGCATGACCTTGACTGTCGCGGCGCGGGCGCGGTCCTCGATCATCGGCCCGAGGTACGGGCTCCCTTGGTACTTCGCCCGGTAGGCGTCGTCGATCCGGTCATTGATCGGCCCGTCGACGGGCTCGAAGCCGACCTCTTTCGTCATCCCGGCGGCGATGATCCGCCCTGCCCTCTGCCGCACGGCGGCCTGATACCAGCGGGACTTCTTCCCGTGGTAGGCGCGCACGTACAGGGCGTCGTCGACCGCGACGGACCAAATCCACGTCGGCGTGCCGTACGTCACGCCGTCCTCGCGGAACGGGGAGATGTGCAGGTCATCCGCCTCGGCAATCTGGCGTAGTTCGTCCTTCGGCCAGGGGGTCATGTGTGGTCCTCCGGAACTCACTGCCGCAGCAGCGGCTTAGTCGCCCGGCGCACTTCAATCGCGCATTGGGCGTCCGCCACCCGGTCAAGGAGCCGAGCCATGTCAAAGACCTTGTGGGGGTCAGTCTTTGCGCCACGCAATAGGTCGATTAGTCGCCACAGGAAGTGGCACACCGGGACCGGAGTTCGATGGAGATTGAAGCGGTGCAGAAGACCTCCTGACCGTTGAACCCCACAGCACCGGGATGCATGTTGACGGTCTCCTGGAACTTCCGGATCGCGTCGTTGTACTTGTTCAGGGCGCTGGCGAAATCGCCTCGGAGGAGGTAGTCGTTCGCCTGGTCGAAGATCGACACCGCGTCCAGGCCATCGAATCGTCTCTCTGCGATGGCCTACGATGCGAGATCCGACCGAACGGTCCTGTTCGGTGGCTCGTGGCCGTGGGGATCGCGGGCGCCGTAGCCGCGGTCTACGTAGTCATGCGCCGGCGGAGGAAGCCTGCCGGGGAGATGCGCACGCCGCCACAGTCCAATTCCTGAAATCTGTCTGACCCAGAGACGGCGTGCAGTCGATGCACCACGCAGATGATTCGGACACAGCCTAACGGGTCCTTCGCATCGCCCGCGCGAGGATGCGGAAACCGCGTGGGTTCGATTCCCTGGATGGGAACTGAGCTCATCTTGCCGCCTTCCTCCAGAACTGGGTGCACGATTCGAGCGCTCTCGCTCACCCTCGAAGGAAAAACGAAAAGGAACGGAGGGCGTGCCTCCGGCCTATAGGCCGAAGAGCGCACCCAGGCCCGCAGCGGCCTCTTCCTCCGAGACCTTCTCCTCTTCCTTCTTCTCTTCCTTCTTCTCGGGCTTCTTCTCGGCTGCGGGTGCGGCCGCGGGAGCGACGGGCATCGCGACGGCGGACTTCAGCGCCTCGTCGATGTTCACGCCCTCAAGCGCGGCGGTCAGGGCCTTCACGCGCGTCTCGTCGACCTTCACGCCGGCGGCGGTCAGGACCTTCTTCAGGTTCGCCTCGTTCACCGGCTGGCCGGCCGCGTGCAGGACCAGCGCCCCATATACGTATTCCATGGTGTGTCACCTCCTGGGTAGTTCGATTAGCCTGATTCCTTCGTGGATTCGTCCGCGGGGGCCGCGGGCACTGCGCTCGACAGGGCGAGCGCCTGGGCCTGGGCCTTCGCGAGGAGGAACTTGACCGAATCCTTCGTCGGGAACCCGCTCTCGATCGACAGGCTCAGCGCGTGCTGTGCTGCCTTCGCGAGCAGGAGCGGGACCGTCTCCTTGGCCGGATAGCCGATCTCCAGGGCGAGGGCCAGCGCCTCCCGTCCCGCCTGGGAAATCTGCCCGCGCACGACGACGTCGTCCACGGCGAGCGCGTCCCGGTGGTAGACCATGCCGTCCTCGTAGGCGCCCTTGAGGTCCAATCCGACGATGAGCGGGAAGATCTCGAGGCGGGCGAGGACCTGGGCGGCCTCGCGCGGGATCTTGTCCCCCGCCTTGCACACGAGCTTGTCCTTCTTGATGACGACCTTGCCCTTCTCGATCGCGGCGGGCAGGCCGGCCTTCTGGAGCTCGCCGACGACGGGTCCGGGCTTGAAGGGCGTCTCGCCCTCCCGCACCCAGATGTCCATGGGGGCGATCTCGCCGCCCCGCGCCGGGGCGGGCGTCTTCGTCTTCTCGAGCTCCTTGAACAGCTTGAACGGATTCACGTCGGCCGTGATCACGGCGGTCTGGCCGTCGATGTCCGCGGCCAAGGCCTCGAGGCCCTTGCGCTTGGTCGCGGCCTCCTTGAGCGCGAGGCGGATCAGGTTGTTCTTCGCGACCAGGATGGACGCGCGCCCGGCCAGGTTCTTCCGGATCCCCTGGAACTGGGGCGCCGGGATGCCGTGGATGTTCGCCAGGCCGACGACCTTGGACTTCTCGAAGCGGGAGACGAGGTCCTTCACGATGGCTTGCTTGTAGGGAGCGACGTGCGCCATGGCGTCCACCTCACAGGTACCTCACGGCCGGGCCCATGGTCGTCTTCACGTACGCCGAGGCGATGTTGTCGCGTCCGCGTTCGAGCTTGCCCATCACGCGGCGCACGAGGGCATCCAGGTTCTCCGCGAGGTCCTCGGGCGGCATGTCCCGCGTCCCGATGGCCGCGTGGAACGTCCTCCGGTCTTTGGACCGCACCCGGACCGTGTTCCGCATGTTCTTGATCATGTTCGACGGGTCGGCGGTGGGCGGCACGGGCCGGGGCATCTTGCCCCGCGGGCCCAGGACGATGCCGAGCCGCTTGCCGATCACGGGCATGAGCGGGGCCTCGGCGACGAAGAAGTCGAAATTCCGGGCAAGGATGTGCGCCTTCCGCTTGTTCCCGGCGTACTCCTCGATCTCCTGGGGCTGGATGACTAGGTCCGCGACAGGGCGGACCTTCATCGCGAGCTCGCCGGAGGCGAAGACGCAGATCTTGACCTGCTTCCCGCGCCCCTTGGGCAGGAGGACCTCCTCGTCGATCCGGTTCTTGGGGACGGACAGGTCGACCTCACGGAGGTTCAACGCGACCTCGACGGTCTCCTTGAAGGTCCGAGGCTTGGCCACCTCGAGGGCCTTCTTCACCGTGTCGATGGAGTGCTTTTCCGCCAAGGATGTCGCCTCCTGCAGTGCAGCCGACGCCGGAGCGTCTCCTGCAGAGGGAAGCCGACGAAAGAGCCCACCCTTATTAAGGTTTTGCGGGGCGACACCGCTCGGTCGAGTTGACCTGGGTGCGTGGCGAGCCGGAACAGTCTATGCACAATCCTCTTGAGACGGGAGCACGGACCGCATCCCGGGCGGAAGGATGGCATTGCTGACGATCCTGAACGCCATCCTGGTGGGCGTCGTCGCGACGGTCGCGATGGACCTGGTCGCCGCGGCCGGGGTGGCCCTGCATGTCTTCCGCATTCCCCTGTACGGCCGGTGGTTCCTCTACGGCCTCAAGGGGACGTTCCGCCACGCGGACATCGACCGCGCGCCCCCGCTGAAGGGCGAGAACGCCCTCATGCTGCCCCTGCACTACCTCGCGGGCGCCCTCCTTGCGGCGGTCTATCTGGTACTCCTCGACGCGTTCTCCGCGGGCGCCGGGAGCGTTCTCCTCGCCGCGGCCTTCGGGCTCGCCTCGAGCGTGATCCCCCTGTTCCTCATGCTCCCCTCCATGGGCTACGGGCTGCCGGGCCTCAGCCATGGGCGCGACACGTTCTGGCTGCGCCAGATCCTCCTGATGCACCTCGCCTATGGCGTGGGATTGGGCTCGGCGTCCTCCTGTTCGTCCCCTCGTGACGCTGAGGTCCACCCCCGTCTCCCCACCGCTCCGACCCGACCCTACCGCAGGGACAGAATATACGGAACCGAAATATATGGGTCCGTATTATTTGGGTCCGAATGAAAGCCGCAGCGCGGACCGAAACCCCGCAAGCAACCACCGCACGCCACCACCCGGCGTCCCCGGACCCCATGGGGGAGACGTTCGACCTGATTGCCGCGATCGCGAAGAAGGCCGAGCGGCTCGTGACGCGGACCGTGGCCGAGGCGGGCCTCACGCCGGCCCAGTACCTGGTCCTCGCAAACCTCCCCGACAAGGGCGGTCGGCCCCTCGGAGAGCTGGCAGACGTCCTCCGCTGCTCCCCGTCCACGGTCACCGGGGTCGTGGACACCATGGAGAAGAAGGAGCTCGTCGCGCGGGCGCCCAACCCGGAAGACCGGCGGAGCCACCTCCTGGTGCTCACGCCCACGGGGCGGACGCTCCGCAAATCCAGCCCGGGGCTCGAGGACTTCTACGAAGGGTGCACGATGGGGATGAGCAAGGCGGAGTTCGAGCGCCTGCGGGACATGCTGCTGCGGCTCAACGCGTGCCTGGGCGCGGCGGGAGTGGAGTGAGGATCCGAGTCCACGAGGTGTGATCGTAGGAAGGACAGAGGTGAGGAGAACATGGCAGACGTCGGAGCTAGGGAGCATGGAGAAGTCGAACGAAAGCGGCTGAGCGGACGCCTAGAGGATGTAGGGTGGGCGCTCCTCTTCCTGATGAGCGGGGCCATCCTGGCAGTGCCGAGCATCCCGAACCCGTGGGCCGCCTGGTTCATCGGGGTCGGGGCCATCCTGCTGGGTGTGAACCTCGTGCGGTACGCGTCCGGATTGCGGGTCCACGTGTTGACGTCCGGATGCGGGGCCATCGCCGCGGCCGCGGGCGTCGGCGCCTATTTCGGGATCGACGTCCCGATTCTGGCGCTGGTCCTCGTCCTGATCGGGGTGGTCATCCTGGCCGAGCCGCTGGTCCAGCGGAACGCCCAGAGCGCCTGAGCGCCCAATGCCGCCCGTCTTCGGGCGGGCGGCACCTTGACGAGGACGAAGACCCCGCCATCACGCTCGGAGGACCTTCTCGAAGCACGTGTCGATGCCCGGGAAGGCGTTCATGTCTCCGGCCCACGACGCCAGGGTGGAGCGGTATCGGTCCTCGAACTCCTGGAGCGCGTCCAGGACGCGGTACTGGACGCTCTCCGAGTCGCCCTCCCGGACCACGGCGGCCGCGATCACCTCGGTCCCGCGGACGAAGAAGATCGTGTAGTCCCCGAAGCGCATCTGGTCCAGGGCGCCCTCCTTCGAGGCGAGGGTCTGCTTCACGAAGTCCTGGACCCCGACGAGCATCCCGCCGAGGATATCGCGGTCGAGGTCCGTCCGGAGGGCGTCCGAATAGTGTCGGATGAGGAGCCCGCTCTTGTGGAGGACGAACAGCTCGGCGATGTTCGCGCGCCCGCCGAAGGCGATGCCCAGGGCCTCGGCAGCCGCCCGGGCAGCCCGCTTCATCTCGAGCTTGAGGACGCCGAGGTTCGTCGACTTGTCCACGAGGACCAGGAGGCTCACGTCCCCTTCCGACAGGGTGGTCACCGCCACGTTGGCCAGAGGTCCCTCCATGAGGATGAAGTCGGGGTTGGGGAGGCTCAGGTTCTCGAAGACGCTGCCCGCCGATTGCGCGATCAGCGTGCTCATGGCGGAGAGGACCGCGGGGCTCATGCCCCCCCGGATGTCCACGGCCACGGCGAGCCCGTTCGTGTCCGCGATGACGGAACCGCGGACGCCGCGGGCCCGGCGGCGCAGCTGGGCCAGGATCTGCTCGAGCTGGGTCTCGATCCCCTGCTCATCCGGGATCGTGACCGTCTCCATGCCGTCCACGACCTCATCGCGCGGCATGCGGGTCTCCTTCCGCCGTCTCCTCGGACGGGGACGCCGCGGGCGCGTTCCCGGCGGCCGGGCGCGCAGCGGCCTTCCGCAGCGAGGGAATCCGCGCCCGCCGCGGCCGGACGGTGGGGAA
>DUJI01000086.1 GCA_013329855.1 Thermoplasmata archaeon
GAGTACCTCCGGCGGCCCTGGGTTTCGACGGGCCTCGGCCACGGATCGCGCGCCCACGCGCCCAACGAGTACGCGTCGATCGACGGGATGAAGCGGTTCATGCTGGGTGAGGCGAGCCTGCTGTACGCTGCGGCGCAGGCCCACGGCCGCGACAGCATTGACGCGCCGCGAAGGCGGCCGCGGGAATTGTACGAAAAGGCCCGCTCCACGACGTGAAAATCACCTCGGAAATCCCGCCCTGCGAGAGGCCGTGTTCTATGGAGAAAACGGACTCATTCTCAGTCGTGGAATTTCAGCACGACACCTATAAATAGCGACATCCGGGTTGGCGCGGCATAATGCCCACCGGAGACGCTTCTCCACAGGTGACGCAATGGTCCTTGTAATCCGTCGCGATTTGAGGAGGGACGAACGCGGTGTCGCTTCGACCGTCGGCACGATCATGGCCCTGCTCGTCTTCCTCACGTTCCTGAGCCTGATCGTCAACCAGTACGTCCCCGTGTGGATGAAGGACTCCGAGGCGTCCCACATGGACACCGCGGTAGGCCAGCTCGCCGATGTCAAGGGGGCCATCGACTTCCAGGCCCTCGGCGCCCTCATGGCCCAGAACGCGGGCGCCCTCTTCGTCCCGAGCACGACGTCCACATCCGTCACGCTAGGCGTGGACGGCGTCCCCATCTTCTCGAGTCCCAGCACGGGCTCACTCACTTCGAATCCGACCCAAGCGAACTGGACCGTGTGGTTCGAGTACAAGATCAACGGGGTCACCACGACGGTGGCCCAGAACGCCTCCGGCCAGTTGGACCTCAATGTCCAGAACCGGTACTACCCCGCGGGTGACATCGTCTACGAGAACGGAGCGGTCCTCCGCTCCCAACCGGATGGCCAGGTGGTCCGCGCCGCCCCCACGTTCCAGGCGAGCAAGACGGGCTCCAACCTGAACCTCGCCTTCGAGCTGGTGAGCCTCTACGGAAGCGGCAGCGCGACGGGGACTTCGACCCAAATCGTCAACACGAAGGTCTTCGCGGTGAGCCAGCAGACGTACAACGTCACGTCGCCGCTGTACGTGAACCACACCTCGCCGTACGCCCTCGGCTGGTTCAACTTCTTCAACTCGAGCCTCTCCTCGAGCCTGAACGTGAGGCCCTCGACCACGGTGGCGGGTCCCATCACGACGGTGACCTACTCGCCGCTCTACCAACTCGTCCTCACGAACCTGGGTGCGTTCTCGTACCGCCTCAACATGGTCGTCTACAACACGCCCCTCTTCCTCTCCTTCACGCTCCAGCAGCTGTATGTGAACGTCGGTGTGGGTCAGAGTTCGACCCCGGTGTGAGGTGGAAATATGCCCAAGCGCAAGAAGGTCATGATGCCCAAGGGATCGATGGCGCAGAAGGCGGAGTGGTCAGGCTCCCGCGGCTCGTACCTCACCCAGATCCCCGACCTCGACCGGGAGTCGCTCGAGGAGATCGAGGTGACCCCCATCCGTGAACCCTTCACCTACTCCCGGGTCGTCTACGACCACGACCGTTCCGAGTACGTCTACGAGGTCTGGGAGCCCCAACTCGACGACCGCGAGAAGGAGCTCCTCGACATGCTCAAGGACTCCCTCCAGCGCACCCTGGAGTACGAGTGGGACAAGATGGCGGAGAAGGACAAGAAGGAGTACCTCGAGGAGGCCGTGGAATCGTTCATCCACTCCCGCGGCCTGCGCCTCGAGCCCGCGTCCCGCGACAAGATTGTCTACTACATCATCCGGGACTTCGTGGGCTACGGGCCCGTCGACGTCCTCATGGCCGACGCCCGGATCGAAGACGTTTCCTGCGACGGCACGGGCATCCCCCTGTTCATCTTCCACCAGAAGTACGAATCGATCAAGACGAGCGTCGTGTTCACGGACGAGGACATCCTCAACTCGTTCGCCGTCATGCTGGGCCAGCGCTGCGCCAAGCAGATCTCCGTCGCGAGCCCCATCCTGGACGGGACGAGCGTGGAAGGTCACCGCGTCCAGGCGACGTACAGCAAGGAGGTCACGACGCGCGGCTCGTCCTTCACCATCCGGCGGTACAAGGAGAAGCCCTTCACCCCGGTCGAGCTGGTCAAGTTCGGGACCGCCAGCCCCGAGATGGTCGCGTACCTCTGGATCGCCGTGGAGAACGGCAAGTCCATGATGGTGTGCGGCGGGACCGCGTCCGGGAAGACCGCAACCCTGAACAGCGCCGCGCTGTTCATCCGCCCCGGCGCGAAGATCGTGTCCATCGAGGACACCCGCGAGATCAACCTTCCCCACGAGAACTGGATCCCCGGCACGACCCGCACGGGCGTGGGCGAGCGCGGGGCCGACGGCAAGGCCGGCGGCGAGATCGACATGTACGACCTCGTGCGCGCGGCGCTGCGCCAGCGGCCGAACTACATCCTGGTCGGAGAGGTCCGAGGCGCGGAGACGTACACCATGTTCCAGGCCATGGCCACGGGGCACCCGACCATGTCCACGATGCACGCGGACTCCGTCAAGTCCATGGTCAACCGGCTGGAGAACCCGCCGATCAACACCCCGCGCATCCTGCTGACCGCCCTGAACTTCGTGATCATCCAGACCCACGCGCGGATCGGCGACTCCATCGTCCGCCGGATCAAGCAGGTTGTCGAGCTCGTCGGGTTCGAGCCCGAGACGAACGAGCTGATCACGAACACGGTCTACGAATGGGACCCCGCCACGGACACGTTCGTCTACAAAGGGCACTCGTTCCTCTTCGACGAGATCATGGAAATGAAGAACATGACCCACGAGGAGATGGAGTCCGAGTTCCAGCGTCGGATCGACATCATCAACTACATGGCCGAGAAGGGGATGACGGACTTCCGCGAGATCGCGAAGATCGTCGTGTCCTACTACCAGTACCCGGAGGACACCGCAAAGCGGATCCGCGACGAGATGGGATGGACCGACCAGAAGGCCGAGAAGGCCGTCGAGGCGGGAGGTGAGGCCGTTGGCTAATACGGCATTTGAGAAGCTGGAGACCCGCGGGACCCTGACCAAGACCAAGCGGTTCCGCCCCGGCGAGGAGGCCGAGGAGGGCGCGCACCTGGTCAAGCTCCCCAAGGGTGCCAAGCCCGTGAACGTGAGCCTCTCCCCGCGGGAGCAGCTCGCCTGGAGGACCTTCGGGAAGTTCGTGCAGGCCCGACGGCACGAGAACCCGGAGCTGGAGGACAACCTGTTCAAGGCGCACATCCGCCTGCGACCCGAGGAGTACCTGGCGGTCGCTTGGATGAACACGACGATCGTCGCCGTGGCCGCCGTCGCGGCCGCCCTGGTCCTGGCCCTCTTGCTGGCGTTCCTCTCCGTGGACGTCGTCACCCTGCTGATCATCTTCGCCCTCGTGGCGGCAATCCCCATCTTCCTGATGTACATGATCTACTTCGGCCTGCCCATCGGGTACAAGGGCAAGCCCGCGGCGGGGGCGAAGCGGCGCGGGACCAAGATCGACAAGAAGATCTCCGGCGCGATGTCCTTCGTCTCCGCCATGGCGTCCGCCGATGTCCCCGTGGACGTCATCTTCAAGGAGCTCTCCAAGCAGAGCGTCTACGGCGAGGTCGCCAAGGAGGCCGAATGGATCACCCGGGACACGGAGCTCCTCGGCATGGACATCCTGACGGCCATCCGCCGGGCGGCCCAGCGCTGCCCGTCCGCCAAGTTCCAGGACTTCCTCCAGGGCGTCGTCACCACGTCCACGAGCGGCGGTCAGCTCAAGCCGTACTTCCTCCTGAAGGCGGAGCAGTTCGAGAAGGAGGACCGGCTCGAGATGCGGAAGAAGATGGAGACCCTGGGGATGCTCGCGGAGTCCTTCGTCACTGTCGTGGTCGCGTTCCCCCTGTTCCTGGTCGTCATCATGGCCATCATGGCCCTCATCAGCAAGGGCGGCACGGGATTCATCCTGGAGCTGCTGTACGTGGTCGTCGCCTTGATGATCCCCCTCAGCCAGTTCGGATTCATCTTCGTGATCTGGAACATGGAACAGGAGGCCTGACATGGCCCGCGAAGATCTGGAACAGGCGCGCATCCGCCTCTACCAGAAGGCGGACCGGTCCAAGTTCATCCTCGGAATCAGCACGGCGCTCCTCGTGGTCTTCGGGTTCATCGCGTTCCTGAACCTAATCAAGTCCGTGGAGTTCAGCTTCCGCGCCCCGGCCGCGGATGCGACGCCGGATCAGGTCGCTGTCCAGAACTTCCTGAACTGGCTCGTCATCGCGATCCTGAGTTTCATCGGACCCTACGGCTTCTACAACGCCCGGAAGCAGCGGGAGATCAAGCAGGTGGAGCGCCGGCTGCCCGACTTCTTGCGCGACGTCGCGGAGGCGGGTCGGTTCGGCATGACCCTCGCCGATGCCATCGTCGTCTCCAGCTCGGGTCGCTACGGCAAGCTCACCCCCGAAATTAAGAAGATGGCCGCGCAGATTAGCTGGGGGGTTCCCGCAACGGAGGCCCTGCATCTCTTCGCGGAGCGCGTGAAGACGCCCATGGTCCAGCGAGTTGTCGCGATTATCGTGAAGTCCTCCGACGCGGGCGGTGACGTGGCCGACGTGCTCACCATGGTCTCCCACGATACGAAGGAGAACCAGCTCACGGAGGACGAGCGCAGGATCGCGATGTCCACATACGTCGCGGTCATCTACATCTCATTCATGGTGTTCCTGGTGACCATCTGGATCCTGAACGTCACGTTCCTGCCCAAGATGGTCGAGGCGAGCGGCTCCCTGGCGGGCACCACGGCCCTCGCCGGTTCCAGCCCGCTCGCGGAGAATCTCCCCGATGTGGTGTACCAGATCAAGATCGCGTTCTTCGTCGCGACCATCGTGCACGGCCTGGGCGACGGCATCCTCGCCGGCGTCCTGGACAACGGGAAGATCCCCACGGGACTCCGCCACAGCTTCATCATGCTCCTGATCGCCCTGTTCGGCTTCCTGTTGATCTGAGGTGAAACGATGTCCCAGTCCACGGATACGGAATACGCGGAGACCCTCGAGGACCTCGACTCGAAGAAGGCCCAGGTGGCCGAGCGCGTGAAGCGCCTGGACCAGGAGAAGGCCGAGGCCCAGAAGATGCTCGCGGAGATCGAGGAGACCCGCAAGCGTACGCTGTTCGCGGCCCTCGACTCGATCAAGAAGCGCTACTTCGGGCGCCTCCTCGGCGACAAGGGCATCAAGGTGAAGGCTCCGCGGGTCAGCGGCGTCGAGGAGGCGACCCTCGGCAAGATCACCACGATCCCGAAGATCGTCCAGCGCAACATGAACGAGATCGAGATCCAGCCCATCCTGAAGAACTACTCCTACGTCCGCATCTTGTACGACACCCTCGCGAACGAGTACTTCTACGAGGCCATCGAGCCCAAGCTCCTCGAGGAGGAGTCCGAGCTGCTCGACGTCCTCAAGGAGATCATCGTTGCGAACCTCGAGCTGCTCGAGGACGCGGACAAGGGCGAGAAAGAGACCTACCTCCGCCGCGTCGTCGACGGGCTGCTCCGGGAGCTCGGCGTCGAGCTGCACCCCGTGTCCAAGGAGCGGATCGTCTACTACGTCCTCCGGGATTTCATCCGGTACGGACCTATCGATGTGGTCATGACGGACATCCAGGTCGAAGACGTCTCCTGTGACGGCGTGAGGGTGCCGTTCTACATCTACCACCGCAAGTACGGCTCCATCCCGTCCAACCTGAAGTTCGACTCCGCGGAGGAGCTTGACTCGTTCGTCATCTGGCTCGCCCAGAGGTGCGGCAAGCACATCTCCGTCGCGCAGCCCATGCTCGATGCGACCATCCCGGACGGCTCGCGTCTCCAGGCCACCCTGGGGATGCACGTGACCAAGCGCGGCTCCTCGTTCACGATCCGGCGGTTCCGGGAGAACCCCTTCACCCCGCTGGACATGATCCGCTTCAAGACCCTGTCGCCCGAGATGGCCTCCTACCTCTGGTTGGCGATTGAGAACGGCCAGAGCATGCTCATCTGCGGCGGAACGGCGTCCGGGAAGACGACCACGCTGAATGCGATCCTCCTGTTCATCCCGCCCCAGATGAAGATCGTCTCCATCGAGGACACCCGGGAGCTCAACCTGCCCCATGAGAACTGGGTCCCCCTGCTCACGCGCGGCGGATTCGGCGGCAAGAGCGTGGCCACGGGGAAGGCGGCGGGCGAGATCGACATGTTCGACCTGCTCATCGCGGCCCTCCGGCAGCGCCCCCAGTACATGATGGTCGGTGAGGTCCGTGGGTCCGAGGCCTTCGTCGTGTTCCAGGCCATGGCCACCGGCAAGTCCGCGTACACCACGTTCCACGCGGACGACGTCCAGGCCATGGTCCACCGTCTCGAGAACGACCCCATCAACCTGCCGCGCGCCCTCGTCGCCGCACTGGACATCGTCCTGCTCCAAGCCCAGGTCAAGGTGGGGACCGACATGACGCGCCGTGTGAAGTCCATCGTCGAGATCGTGGGCACGGATCCCGAGTCCAACGAGCTGATCACGAACTCCGCGTACACGTGGAATCCCGCGGATGATACGTTCAACTACTCCGGCCACAGCTATGTTTACGAGAAGATCTCCCTGGCCCGGAACTGGAACCAGCGGCGCATGGAGCAAGAGGTGAAGCGCCGGTTGGACCTGTTCGAGTACATGAAGCGGACCGGGGTGCAGAACTACCGCGAGGTGGCCAAGATCGTGTCCTCCTACTACAAGGACCCGGAGGGCATGATCAAGATCGTCCGCGACACCCTCGCCGCCCAGGGCGCCCAACCCGCCGCGGCTTGATGGGCTCCCTCCTCCCCGCGAGTTCTCCGGATCTGCCGCCACGCGCCGAGCCCGGCCGGGAGCCGAGACCGTCCGTCCACGCGGGTTTCTCAAACTCATACATACGGCGAGCGGATGGCTGCACGCGTCATGGCGGAACCCGAGAGCGACCTCCGAGTCCACATGCGGGTCGGACTGGACCCCTCCGCCGCATTCGACGCGTTCATCGGGGACCTCGCCACGGGGCTCCTGCGGCGCGGAATGACGTTCCGTCCAGGTGCCCAAGGGTCCGTCGTTCAAGGGGGGCGAGAGGTGGCTCGCGTGGTCGCCTGGGAGCCTGGAGCGCGCATCCGCCTCGAGTGGAGGGCCGCGGAGTGGGAAGGCGGCTCCGTCACCCCTCTGGAGCTCGAGTTCGAGCCCACCCCGGAGGGTACGCGCATTTCCATCCGCTTCCGCGGGTGGGGCCAGCGGATGAAACTCGACGGGCCCGAGCTCGCGGGTTGGCTCGCCCAGGCGGTGGCCGCTACCCTGCTCCAGGCGGCGGCGCCCGCGGCCGTGGGCGACTGGATTACCGACAGTCGAGCTCGGCGGCCCTCCGGAGCCGCGGCCCGTCGGGGCTACCGGGACCCCACGTTCCATCGACCCCATTTCAAGCTCCTGCTTGCGGGCCTCCATCTGTCGCCGCAGGACTACCTGCTGGAGATTTGCTGCGGTGGCGGGGCGTTCATGCGAGAGGCTCTTCAGAGCGGCTGCCGTGGGGCGGCTCTGGACCACAGCCTCGAGATGGTGCGACTTGCCCGCGCAGAGAACCGCGACTCGGTTCGTGCGGGACGCTTCGAGGCGGTCCATGCCGAGGCGGACCGAATCCCGTTCGCCGACGGGCTGTTCACGTGCGCTGCGACCACGAACGTCTTCGGTTTCATCGACGATCCCCGGGCAGCGCAGTCGGAGATTCATCGGACCCTGCGTCCGGGAGGCCGCCTCGTGTTGTTCGGCCCGTCCCGCGAGCTCCTGGGAACCCCCGCCGCGCCCGAGCCCATGGCATCGCGTTTCCACTTCTATGAGGACGGGGGACTCGGCTGGCTTGCACTCGAGGCGGGATTCGTCCAAGCCCGCATCGACCGCCCGGACCTCGAGCCGTTCGCCCGGGGGGCGGGTCTTGCCGAGGATGAGATCGCCCCGTTCCGGGGCGAACCCGACGCCCAGTTGCTCACGGCACGCAAGGGCTAGGCTCCGAACGTATCGTGCTGCATGGGCCCATCACTCAAAGGTGCATGACGAGCGGCGTCACGGAGGGGAGCAGGAGGACCAAGCTGACAACCAGCCCGGCCAGCCCATGTCGTGTGCGTGAGAGGAGAGGCAACGGGCCCGAATGGCCCGGGGGTGCCAAGCCCATTCCGGTTTCGTTCGGCTCGAGGCGAACCCGTGGGGGAGGCTCACGCTGCCCCGTGGAAAGTGGAAAAGAGAGGGAAAGGGAAAAGGGGAAGGCGAGCTCAGAGCGCGTCTCCCTGCTGGTCTTGGTCACCGGACGTCTGCTGGTCCGTGCCTTCCGACTCGGCCTGCTCGCCCTCGCCCAAGGGCCGCTTGATGATCCTCTACTGGACCACGGGCGCGGGGGTCACGGGCCTCCGGATCACGCGGCGCGGGATGGCGTCCTGCCCTCCCGCGGGCGCGGCCTGGGAGCCGCCCGTGCCCTGGTCGGACGGGGGCGCCGAGGGC
>DUJI01000027.1 GCA_013329855.1 Thermoplasmata archaeon
AGGCGAAGGGGTCCTGGAAGACCATCTGCACCGAGCCCTTGTAGCGGCGGAAGGCCCGGCGGCTCGACAGGTCGGCCTGCTCGCCGTCCAGCCATATCGTGCCCGAGGTCGGCCGCTGCTGGCCGGCCAGCATCCTGGCCACCGTCGACTTGCCCGAGCCGCTCTCGCCGACGAGCCCGAGGGTCTCCCCCTCGCGGATGAAGAAGGCCACGCCGTCCACCGCGTGGACCCGGGCCCGCCCAGCGAATCCGATCCGCACGGGGAAGTGCTTCGTGAGGCCCTCCACGCGGACCAAGCTCATTCCGTCACCCCTTCGTAGAGCAGGCAGGCCACCCGGTGCCCGGGGCTGTGCTCGAGGAGCGCGGGCCTCCGCGTGGAGCAGCTCTTCATGGCGAACTCGCACCGCGGGTGGTAGCGGCAGCCCGTCGGCGGGTCGATCAGGCTGGGCACGCTCCCGGGGATCGACGCGAGCGGCTGGCCTCGTGCGTCGGGGCGCGGGAGGGACTTCAGGAGCCGCTGGGTGTATGGATGGAGCGGCTCCCGGAACAGGTCCTTCGTCGGGGCGACCTCACCGAGGGCGCCCGCGTACATGACGCCCACCCGCTGGCAGGTCTCCGCCACGATGCCCAGGTTGTGCGTGATGAGGAGCACGGAGAGGCGGAACTCGCGCTGGAGCTCCATGAGCAGGTCGAGGATCTGGGCCTGGATCGTGACGTCCACGGCCGTGGTCGGCTCGTCCGCGATCAGGAGTTTGGGCCGGCACGCGAGGGCCATGGAGATCATGACGCGCTGCTGCATGCCGCCGCTCAGCTCGTGCGGGTAGCTGCGCAGCACGGTCTCCGGGTCCGGGAGCCCCACGCGCTTGAACAGCTCGACGGCACGCGTCTCGGCGGCCCTCTTGTCCACATCCTCATGGGTCCGCACGACGCGGGTGATCTGCTCCCCCACGCTGAACACGGGGTTGAGGCTCGTCGCAGGATCCTGGAAGACCATGGAGATCTTCGTGCCCCGGAGTCGCTCCATCTCCGCGTCCGTCTTGGAGAGGAGCTCCTCGCCCAGGAACTTCACGTTGCCTGTGGTGATCTTCGCGTTGGATGGCAGGAGCCGCAGGACGGTCAGCGCGGTGACCGTCTTCCCGCAGCCCGTCTCGCCCACGAGTCCGAAGACCTCGCCCTCGCCGATCGTGAAGGTCACCCGGTCCAGGACCTTGGCCGTCCCGAACTCCGTCTCGAACTCGAGGCTCAGGTCCCGCACGTCCAGGAGGGCGGTCAGATCATCCGCCTCCTGCGGAGTTTCGGGTCCAGTGCGTCGCGGAGGCTGTCCCCGATCAGGTTGAACGCGAGGACGACGAGGAAGATGGCGAGCCCGACAAACGTGGAATACCACCAGAACGTGACGTAGCTTCCCTCCGAGTACGCGGCCTGGAGCATGACGCCCCAGTCCGCGGTCCCGGGCTGCGGCCCCAAGCCGATCCAGCTCAGGGCCGCCGCGATCAGGATGGCCGACCCGATGTCCATGGTGGCCTGGATCGTGGCGGACGTCAAGGAGTTGGGAAGGATGTGCCGGAGGATGATGCGCCGCCGCGGGAGTCCGAGCACCACGGCCGACTCCACGAAGGGCTGGGCGCGGACGTGCTGGACCTGGGAGTGCGCGAGGCGCGTGTACCAGGGCCAGAAGCTCACCGCGAGGGCGATGATCTCCGCGCCCGTCCCCCGGTTCAGGGTCGCCGCGATCACGATCGCAAGGAGGACCGTGGGGAAGGCGAGGAACATGTCCGTCACCCGCATGATGACCTCCTCCACGACGCCCCGCATGTAGCCTGCGACGACGCCCAAGAGGATCCCGATGGGGAACGAGATGCCCACGGTGAGGACGCCCACCTCGAGCGCCAGGCCCGCGCCGAACCAGATCCGGGCCAGGAGATCCCGGCCGAACTCGTCCGTCCCGAGGAGATGGGTCGTGCTCGGCGGTCGGAGGACGTCCGCCGGGTTGGGGTTCGGAGCCCCCAGGCCCTGGGCGGAGTAGGGGACCAAGAATGGAAGGAAGGTGGCGATGAAGGCCGCGACGATGAAGACGATCAGGATGGCCAGTCCCAGGAGGGCGAGCGGGTCCCGGCGGACGATGCGCCAAATTCCGTGCAGCCCATCGACGACCGCGCGGATGACTTTGCCGGCCACGGAGACGAACTCGCCTCCAGGTTCACGGACGGGGGACTCCACCGCCATGCCTCAGGCCTCCGCCTTCGTGAGGACGATCCGCGGATCCAGGAAGGACTGAATGAGGTCCACGACGAGGTTCACGATGACGTAGAACATGGCCACGATGATCGTCGTGCCCAGGATGGCGGGGTAGTCGAACGAGAGAACGCTGTTGAACGCGTATTGCCCGATCCCGTTCCATGCGAAGATGTTCTCGACGAGGAAGGCGCCCGTGAGCTCGTAGGCGAAGGAGAGGCCCACGGCGACGATGGCGGGCGAGATCGCGTTCTTCAGCGCGTAGCGGTAGTGGATGAGCCGCCCGGGCAGACCATATGCCTTCGCCGTGCGGACGTAGTTCTCGCCGAGGACCTCCACCATCATGGTCCGGACCATCCGTGCGACGAGCCCGATGGGGTAGAGGGCCAGGGTCAGCGCGGGCAGGATCAGGTGGGCGATCGCATCTCCGAACCTGATCAGGTTCCCCTGGATCAGCGAGTCGATCGTCAGGAAGCCCGTGATCGTCTTGAGCGGGTACTGGATGTTCAGGACGTCGCTGAAGCGCCCGCTGGACGGGAGCCAGTGCAGCTCGCCGACGAACACCATCTCGAAGACCACGGCGAGCCAGAACGACGGCAGGCTCACACCGCCCACGGCCAGGAACCGCGTCAGGTGGTCCGGCCACCGGCCCTTCTTGACGCCCGCATACACGCCCAGGGGGATTCCCACGACGACCGCGAGGAGCAGGGAGGCGGAGATGAGTTCGAGGGTCGCGGGCAGTTTGTCCCCGATGTCGTCGAGGACGGGATTGTGGGTCCGGATGGAGACGCCGAGGTCTCCCTGGACGAGGCCCGTCAGGTAGTACCCGAACTGGACGGGGAGCGGGTCGTCCAGATGGAGCTCCGCTCGGGCGCTGGCCAATTCCTGCGGCGTGGCGTGGACGCCCGCCCACAGGCCCGCGGGGTTCGCGGGGACCACGCGCGCGAGGAAGAAGGTGATCACGACGACGCCGAGGAGGACGAGGACGGCCAGGAGCGCGCGGCGGATCAGGAACCGAGCGAACGCTCCGCTGGCGGTCCCTCCCCTACGGGACCTCTTGGCCACGCTCCTCCTCCCCTGCGGGCGCGCGGGCCCGCCGCCTCAATGCGAGAGCTGGTAGAAGAACACCACCAGCGGGTACGCGGGGTTGTCCGTGAAGCCGTTCAGGTTGGAGCGCAGCAGGTAGAGGTTCTTCAGGTCCACGACCCCGACGCCGGGCAGGTCCGTGTAGAGCATGACCTGGGCCGAACGGTAGTCCGCCAGGGCGGTCGTCGGGCTCGTCGCCTCCTCCGAGGACGGCGCCGGGTGGCTGGCGTTCCTGCGCGGCCTGGCCGCCCGGGGCCTGTCCGGCGTGCAGCTGGTCACCTCCGACTGCCACCACGGGCTCCGCGACGCGATCGCCGCCGTGCTCCCCGGCGCCGCGTGGCAGTGCCGGCCATCTGCGCTGCGCCAGCGGCACGGCTGACCCAATTAGTCCGTGGCCCGGACTCCGGACAGAGTATGATAGTTGTATGAAACGTATTACGGTTAGTCTGCCGGACGAGCTGGTGGAGAAGATCAAGCGGGCTGCCGGGGGCGAACGGCAGGTCAGCTCCTACGTGGCCACAGCCCTGGAGGACTACCAGGAACGCGAGAGCCTGGACGACATTCTGGCCGCCTGGGCCGCGGAATCCCCTGTGCCTGAGGACGTCCGGCGACAGGTAGTGGCCGAACTAGATCGAGTCGGGCTGACTGGGCACTCCCGCCAGGGTGGCAGGCTGGCCGGTTGAGCGCGGCCGTAGTAACCGGACTCACGCTCGATGCTGGCGCACTACTTGCTCTTGACCACCCAGGCAAGGCTGTTGCCATGCAATCACGTTTGGATGAGGCCCGGCGGCGCGGTGGCAGCATATGCATCCCTGCCGAAGCCGTCGCCCAAGCATGGCGCAGCCCCCGCCAAGCCCGTCTGGGCCGACTCCTCAAGTCTCCCGACATTGACATCGCGGTCATGACTCTGCCCGTAGCCCGGACTGTGGGCCTCATGCGCGCGGCCACTGGCCATAGTGACGTAGTCGATATCCACGTCGTACTTTGCGCACGGCAGCGTCATCATGCCGTCGTCACCAGCGACCCCGGCGACATCGCGCGCATCGACCCGACAGTGCCACGCATTGTCGTCTAGCCTCGCTGGCCCGACCCTAATGGCCGCCCAGCCCTGGGTCGGGCCGTTCCCGACCGGTCCGTTTAGTGCACGCTTGGGCACGCGTCCCGGCCGCCGGGGCCGATTGATGGGCGAGGCCGACCAAGGACAGCCTTGCTCGGCGGCTTCCGCCTGCCGCCGCGATCGACAGGCGCCTGGTTCAGCGGCCGGCGGACCGGAAGAGCGACGACCGGGATCCGAAGGGTCACAGCCGGGGTGTCCGAGGAGTAGTATCGGCAGGAATACCCGATTGTGGTCCTGGATGTCGTGGGTTCAAGTCCCATCGTCAACGCCATGTGTGATGTCTCGGGACATCGGAATGACCCCGAACCTGCGATCAGGTTTCGGGGTCATCTGGGTTTGCAGGGCTTGTAGCGGGTGCCAGGCGGGGGCCCGGTGGGCTGGTAGTTCCGGTCGGGGTCGAGGGTCAGGTCGCGTAGGAGCTCGCCGTCCGGGCCGGCATCCAGGCCCTGCCCGGCCAGGTCCTTGCGCAGCGCCACGATCAGTTCGACGCCTGGGGACTGATCGCTTTCGGTGAGGTCTCAGGCCGCCGGGACCGCGGCTCGAACGCGGCATCGCCCTCGGCCCGGTAGCGCGCGAGCAAGGTATAGATCCAGGACCGGGCGACGCCGTAGCTCCGGGCGACCTCGCTGACCGGGCGGTTCTCGACGGTGATGGCGGTGATGACCAGGCAGGCTTTCGGCATCCGCGCAGCGTGCTGAACGGCCGGCCGCTAGCCTCTCCGCCGCTCCGGGCGACTGTCCTCGATGTATTGAGTGACACTGCCCTCGATGTCTTGAGGCTGGACACTGCCAGGCGCGCTTCCGAAGTACCAGATCAGGATGACAATCCGTCGTCGGCCGCCGAATCTGCGGCATCCGTCTCGCAC
>DUJI01000105.1 GCA_013329855.1 Thermoplasmata archaeon
CTCCGAGGCCGCCCCCACCGGCTCGAACGTCTCTCCGCACCGGGGGCATTCGAGGGCCGCCGCGGGGACCTCGGCATGGCAGATGGGGCACTCGGTCACGGACTCCGGGGGTGCGGACATGAGGGGTGCCCCTGCGTCCGCCCTGGGCGCGTATATGAGTTTCCTCGTCCCTATCCGGTTTGAGAAAGAGCCCCGATCCACGCGTCGGTCAGGCGGAACGGCCCCGATGGCGTTCCTCGGGCACGTGGATCTGGCCGACCAGGTCCCGCCATTCCGCAGGCATGGGCTCCCCCGTCTCGTCTCGCCGGTACCAGTCCCAGACGCCCTCGATCCGGAGATTCCGGCCCGAGACGGCGACCACCAGGGCGTTCCGGACGCTCGCGGCCGTCTCCGCGGCAATCCGATGGTCGAAGACCGCCGCGTACGGCGTCCTCGCCATCCACCAGACGACGAGGTACTGGGTCATCCGGGCGGACCGCCGCGACTTGGACGTCTTCATGGGACGGACAAACCTCCGCCTGCGCAAGACCAGGCGGGGAGCGGTTGGCGACCGAGGGATAAAGCCCTTCGCTATGGCCCGGAGCCCGCGAGCGAACCGGCTACGCTTCGAAACGGGCGCCGCAGGAACAACGGACCGCGTCCGCGGACACCTCGGAGCCGCAGAGCGGGCAGGCGTAGGCCACCTCGGACCCGGTCGTCTCGGGGTGTCCGCGGCAGACCGGACACAGGTCCGCACCGCCGGGCACCTGGGCGCCGCACTCCGGACAGACGGAGAGCCCGGTCGCGGGGGCGAACCGCACCCCGCAGGCGCACTCGTCCGCGTCCTCGGCGACGAAGCGACCGCAGGACGGGCACTGGAAGAGCGTGATCGTCTCCTCCCCCCGGACCGGGTCGTAGTGGTGGGCCGACGAGACGTCGTGCACGCGCTGGAGGTCTTCGAACAGCTGGAGCAGGCTGCGCCGCGCCTCGGCGAGCTCCTCGTCATCCGAAGGCACCGCGGGCACCGTGGGCCTCGGATTCCGGTACGCGCCTCCTGTGGCGCCGGCGAACCGAGCGCCACAGAACTCGCAGCGCTCCTCATGGAACGGAGTGAGCCTCCTGCAGTTCCAACACAAGATCCGCGGCGTGCGCGTATCCTCCGGCACGGCCTCACGGATCCCGCTCACATCCTCGGTGCTCAGACGGTGGACTTCCATGGGCTCGACCCCGCGGCGGAAGCGGTCGCGAATCGTGGTTCACGGTGATAATAAGGTCGACCCGGTTGGCGCGATATGATAATCGGTAATGATTTCGGAGCGGGGCGACGGGAGGCCGCGGGACGCCGCGAATCCTTTAAATGAGTTGCCCGCGGTGGGCGGACGCATCATGGCGAAAATCCTGGTCTGCGTCGCCTGGCCGTATGCCTCGGCTCCGAGGCACCTGGGCCACGCCATCTCCACGTTCATCCCCGCGGACGTGTTCGCGCGCTACCACCGGATGAAGGGCGACGAGGTCCTCATGGTGGGCGGCAGCGACATGCACGGCACGCCGACCATGGTCCGCGCGGAGGAGGAGAAGGTCCCCGTCCAGGAGGTCGCTGAGCGGTTCCACGCGCTCCACACGAAGAACATCGAGCAGCTTGGGGTGAAGTACGACCTCTACTGGAACACGGCCGCGGAGGACCACAAGACGTGGGTCCAGGAGCTCTTCCTCGACCTGCAGCAGAAGGCGAACGTGTACGAGGCCACCATGGTCTCCCCCTTCTGCACGACGGGGAACCACTTCCTCCCGGACCGCTACGTGGAGGGCACGTGCCCGAACTGCGGGTTCGAGCGGGCCCGCGGGGACCAGTGCGACAGCTGCGGCCACCTGTGGGACCCCTTCGAGCTGAAGGACCCCCGGTGCCGGATCCACGGGACGGCTCCCGTGCCGCGGGAGACGAAGCACTTCTTCTTCCGCCTGAGCGCCTTCGAGGAGCCGCTCAAGGCGTGGATCGCCTCGGACAAGGAGCACTGGCGGCACCATGTCCTCACCTTCACCCGGAGCTGGCTCCAGGAGGGCTTGAAGGACCGGGCCATGACCCGGGATCTGGACTGGGGGATCGAGGTCCCCGTGCCCGGGTACGAGACGAAGCGGATCTACGTCTGGTTCGAGGCGGTCATGGGCTACCTGACCGCGACCAAGGAGTGGTTCAAGCTCCACGGGAAGCCGGACGGCTGGAAGGATTTCTGGTACGACCCTAAGGCCAAACACTACTACTTCATCGGGAAGGACAACATCGTGTTTCACTCGATCATGTGGCCCGCGATCCTGATGGCCGCGGACCCGAAGCTCGTGCTCCCGTACGACATCGTGGCGACGCAGTTCCTGAACATCTCTGGGGAGAAGATGAGCGGCGGACGGCGGAAGGGCGTCTGGCTCCCCGACCTCCTCGAGCGCTTCGACCCGGACCAGATCCGGTACTACGCGGTGGCCACGATGCCCGAGGCGAAGGACACCGACTTCGAGTGGGAGGACTTCGCCCAGCGCAACAACAGCGAACTCCTCGCCGTGTACGGCAACTTCGTGCACCGTGCGCTCACCTTCGCGGACAAGAACTTCAACCACGAGGTCCCCGAGGCGGGATACCTCGACGCGACGGACAAGGCACTGATCCGCGCCATCGAAGAGCAGTGGAAGAGGGTGGGCCAGAACCTGGAGTACGTCCACCTGAAGGACGGGCTCCGGGAGGCCATCCAGCTCGCGCGCCTCGGGAACCAGTACTTCGACCAGAAGGCGCCCTGGGAGCTGGTGAAGAAGGATCGCGCCGCCTGCGGCACCGCGCTCCATGTCGCGCTCCGCGCCGCGCGCTCGCTCGCCCTCATCCTCGCGCCGTTCCTGCCCTTCAGCTCGCAGCGCCTGTGGAACGCCCTGGGCTACGACTCCGAGGTCCACGTCCAGACGTGGGACGAGGCCCTCGAGGACGTGCCCGCGGGCCAGAAGCTCCGCGTGGGCCGGCCCCTGTTCACCAAGATCGAGCTCGAGACGCCTGAGGCGGAGGCCGCGGACGCGCGCTTCGACGTGCGGGTCGCGGAGATCCTCGACGTGAAAGATCACCCCAACGCGGACAAGCTGTACATCCTCACCGTGGACTACGGCGCCGGGACGCGGGACATCGTCTCGGGCATCAAGAACGACTACACGCCCGACCAGCTACGCGGGAGGAAGATCGCGTACCTGCTCAACCTCCAGCCCGCGAAGCTCCGCGGCGTGGAGAGCCACGGCATGCTCCTGGCGGGCGAGGACGAGCACGTGGTCGGCCTCGTGCTCCCTCCGGAGGACGCGCCCATCGGCACGCAGGTCCTCGGCGTGGCCGGGGCGTCCGAACTGCCCTTTGCCGAGTTCCAGAAGTACAAGCTTCGCGTCGGCGAGGAAGGCCGCGTCTACTTCCTCGGACACAACGAGGAGGTCCGCCTCCCGCTCAAGGCGGGCGACGCCTTCCTCAAGGTGGACAAGGGGTTGAAAGAGGGCACGTGGGTCCACTGATTCGTCGCGGCTCCGGAACCTCAGTGCGACGCCCGCCCCGCGCTTGCGGCCAGCCAGAGGGCGGTTGCCCGGTAGGCCAGCCCCACCGCGAGTTCGTGGGAAATCGGCTGGAGCTCCGGGGCGACGTATCCCAGGCGCACGCCGTGCATGGTGAGCCGGCCCGTCATCACGGGACGGTCGGCCCGGGAGACCATGACATGACCCCAGGCCATGGGACCCACGCGGTACTCCTTGCCGCCGAACGTGAAGACGGTCCGTTTCCACCGGAAGGGGATCTGCGCGGATCCGCCCGGACCTTCGATGCGGACGCGATCGTGCAGCGCATCGTAGCGCACGCGGCCCCCGGGACGCCCCCCGATCGCCGGCACGGAGACCCAACCTCGCCCCTCCCGGCGCAACGGGTATTCCTCGCCCTCCACGACGAGGCGGTCCCGTAGGATGCCGACCTTCGCTTCGAGGGCCACGAGACGGCGGAGGGTCCCGCGGCGGCATAAAGCCGGGTTGGGAATGCCCACCTCGGCAAGGTTTTAGAACCGCGACCCTTTGTGCGGCCGCCCATGCTCCTGGACCTCCACAACCACACGCGGTACTCTCCCGACTCCCGCGTGTCCCCGAAGGACCTCGTGGCCGCGGCGAGGCGGAGCGGCCTGAATGGGCTCGCCATCACGGACCACAACGCCGTGGGCGGGGTCCGGGAGGCCCAGGAGGCGGCCGGGGCGGGGTTCCTCGTCCTCCCGGGCGTCGAGGTGTCCACGGCCTCGGGCCACGTCCTCGCCTACGGCGTCCGCGAGGCCGTCCCCCGCGACCTCTCCGTCGCGGAGACGGTCGACCGGATCGTCGCGCTCGGCGGCGTGGCCGTGGCGGCCCACCCGTTCCGCTTCTGGTCGGGCCTGGGAGGCGAGGCCCTCGGCGAGGCGCGCTTCCCCGCATACGAGACGTCCAACGCGCGGACCCTGCGGCGCGGGAACGTCCGCGCCCGGGAGAGAGCGAGGGCGGCCCATGTGGGCGAGACGGGGGGAAGCGACAGCCACTTCCTCGACGAGGTCGCCCGGGCCGTGACCGAGGGGGACTCCGGCGTGACGACCCCGGACGACGTGATCCAGCTCGTGGGACAGGGCGCGACGAGGTCCCGGGGGGCCGACCGCGGGGCCGCGGGCACGCTCCGGTACGTGCCCAAAGCGGTGGGCGAGTGGCTCACGCGCGGGATGAGGCGGATCTGAGGGTCAGAGGTTCTCCTCGATCCGGGCCAGGTACTTCTCCATGGCCCGCTTGATGCCCTGGGAGTCGGCCGGCTTGGGCATGCGGAGGACCAAGAGCGCCTTGGGCCCGCCGTGGACGATGACCATCTTGCTGGCTTCCAGGTTGATCACGACGTTGTCTAGGACCTCCTTGAGCTCGGAGGTCGAGTTCTCCGCGGCGCCCAGGAGGATTGCGAACATGGCCGCGAACGTCTCCACATGGACGCCGTCCGGGACGCTCCCCGCGATGTACGTGCCGTTCCGGGACACGAGGATGGCGTCCTCGATGCCCTCCGACTTCTCAATCTCGTGGAGGATGGATTCGATCGCGGCGGTGTCGGCCATAGGTCGCGCTCCCGTCCTGACGGCGTCAGAAGCGATGGTGATTGAGGGTTGGGTCAATAAAACCTTTGTGCCCCTAGATACGTGGAAGGAAATGTCTAGAGACCGCGGAGCAGGTCGTGCATCGCCTTCGCCGCATCCACCGCGCGGGAGGCCGCGTCGATGCGCGCCTTGGCCTGCTTGTAGGTCATCCCGGGTCCCGTAATCCCCAGGCCGACAGGCTTGCCGGTGCGCAGGCCGAGGTCGATGAGGGCGTGGGCCGCGGCCTGCATGATCACCTCGTCATGCTTCGTCTCGCCCGTGATCACGGCCCCGAGGGCCACGGCCCCGTCCACGTCGCTTCGCTCGAGGAGCCGCTGCACGGCGAGGGGGACCTCGAACGTCCCGGGCACCCGGACCACCGTGGTCACCCGCACATCCAACTCCTTCGCGCGGGCGAGCGCACGTTCTACCATGGCGTCGACGACCTCGCGGTTGAACTGGGACGCGACGATCGCGAGCCTCATGGGAAATCCATCTGGATCGGACCGGCGTCCGGGTACCCTTCACGCTGCCCGGTCCCTGCACGGGCCCGGATGGCCTCCGGGCGCAGCAGGAGGTCGTACGCGTTGATCGCGTGCTCCCGCGTGCGGCGGTCGAAGAGCCAGGCCAGCTTGGCCTCGTCCGCGGCCTCCTCCTCGTGGACCATGACTCCGATGATGTGCTTCCCGGTCGTGGCCTGGACCATCTGGAGCCCGAAGTCCGCCGCGAGGGCGCAGTCCTTGTCGACCGTCTGGCGCCCCACCATGCCCAGGGTCATCACGAGGTCCGCGCCGCGGTCGAAGAGGATCTTCGCGCCGGCGGCGAGGTCCTTGATCCCCGGGACCGTGTAGCGGAGGACCTCGAAGCCGCCGCCCTGCTTCTTCAGCTCGTCCACCGCAGCCGTCGCCATGTCGAAGCGGCTGAAGGACGTGTCCACGATGCCGATCTTCTTCAGGCGGGCGGGCGCCGTCCGCCTTCGACCGCTTGCAGCTTTTCTTGGAGCGCGAGCCATTCGGCCACCTTCCTCACGATTCTCCGCGTGCCGACGAGGTCACCTTCGAACTTGGGGAGACGGACGACCTTGGTCGGCAACCCCCGCTTGCGGCACTCCTCGAGAATCTTGTCCTCGTTGTGGATCTGGTCGAACCCGAGGACGATGATGTCGGGGCGGATCTCCTCCAAGATGTCGTAGATGCTCCCGCCCTCGTGGCCGAGGAGGGCCCGGTCCACGGGCTTGAGGGCCGCCACGAGCTGGACCCGCGAGGCCTCCGAGGTGATGGGCTCGTGCTTGAACTTCCGCGCCGTGCTGTCCCGCGCGACGACCACGATGAGCTCGTCGCCGAGCCGTTTGGCCTCCGTGAGGAAGTAGATGTGACCCGGATGGAGGAGATCGAAGACCCCCGTTGCCATTACACGGACCATGTCGCCCACGCCCGGAGGATGTCCCGCCCTTCCAGGAACACGAGATTGTGGTCCCGTGCATATGCCTTTGCATCCTTCCTGGAGCGGGCGCGGTCATCGTCCGCCATCATCTCGCAGATGGTGGCGCTGGGCGTGAGGCCGGCCATGATCATGAGGGCGGTCGTGAGCTCCGTGTGGCCCTTGCGGGCCGTGAGGAGGGGCTCCGCCGCGTTCAGGACGGGCACGTGCCCCGGGGAGCGGAACTCCTCGGCGAACGTGTGCGCGGCCCATCCGTTCTCGCGCTTGACCGCCTCCCCCGCGATCGCGGCGAGGCGGGAAATCGTGAGGGCGCGGTCCTGGTCCGTGATGCCCGTGAACGTGTCCTTGTGGTTGACCGTCAGGGAGAACGTGCTGTGGCGGTCGTACTTCAGGTTCTCCGCGGAGACGGCCTCGAGGATGGGGTACGTTCGCCCCGCGTCGCGGAGGACGTCCGCCATGAGCGGGAGCCCGATTTTCCGGTGGACGTCGCTGGAGAGGGTCACGCAGATGAGCCCGCCCGCCTCCTTGCGGAGCGCGCGGATGGCCGCCGGCGTCACATGCTGGCTCGCGATGGTGAGGTCTGTCTCCTCTTCGCGGCCGTCCCCGTCGTAGACGAGGATGAACTGCCCCTTGCGGAGCGCCTCGACGGCCCGGGCCACGTCGTCCACGATGGACGACGACGTCCGCGGCGTATATCAATCTTTATGTAAGAACCCATTTTCTGGTGAGGCACGACCTGTCCACAGGACTTAATGCGGCGCGCCGCATGTTCCCCGTGTGGTCCTCGAACTCGAGACAATCGCCCGGGTCGACCCGGGCGGGATGCGGGACATCATCGGGTCCTTCCCCGAGCAGCTCGCAGACGGGATCCGCCGCGGCCTCGGGATGCCCTCGGACCTAGCGAATGCGACCCGTGTCTTCATCGTCGGCATGGGCGGGTCGGGGATTGCGGGCGAGGTGTTCGCGGCGTGGGTCGCGAACCGGTCACGCATCCCTATCCATCCCATCCACGACTACCGCCTGCCCTCCTACGCGAAGCCGGGGGACCTCGTCATCGCGGTCTCCTACTCCGGGAACACGGAGGAGACGCTCGCGGCCACCGCTCAGGGAATCAAGCTCGGCTGCCGTCTCGTCGCCGTGACGTCGGGGGGGGCCCTCGCGAAGCTCGCCCAGGAGGCGGGTGCGCCGCTCGTGGAAGTCCCTGCGGGCCTGCCGCCGCGTGGCGCCTTCGGCCACCTCTTCGGCATCCTGCCCTCCCTGGGGGCGGAGTGGGTCTACGGGGACCTGCGCGGCGAGCTGGAGCGGGCCACCGTGCACCTGCGGGACCTGCGGGATCACCTGCGCCCCCAGAGCCCGCTGAAGCGGAATCGCGCCAAGCTGATCGCCACGCGGCTCAAGGGGACCACGCCCATCGTCTACGGGGCCCCTCCCTTCGACGCGATCGCGAAACGCTGGCAGACCCAGCTCAACGAGAACGCGAAGATGCTCGCCTTCTCTTCGACGCTCCCGGAGGCGGACCACAACGAGATCATCGGCTGGGCCTCCGACGCGAGCGCGCGGCGCTTCCGCGCCGTCATCCTGCGGGACGCGGACGAGACGCCCGAGATGCACCGCCGCCTGGACGCGACCGCGGCCCTGTTCGGCCGTCACGCGAAGGTCGAGCTGGTCCACGACGAGGACGACCAGCTCCTGGGCCGCATGCTCGGCACCCTGTTCCTCGGGGACTTCGTGAGCCTGTACCTAGCGGCCTTGCGGCGCGTGGACCCGTTGCCCGTGGAGCCGATCCGGGAACTCAAGGAACGCCTCAAGAAGACGCCCCACGCGAAGGGTTGAGCGCGCGTACGACGGCCGGGCCGAACGCGACGAGACGCTCGGGGGGAGATTTGAACTCCCGAGGGCTTGCGCCCACGGCGTTGCTAGCGACGGGCAGGCCCGCCGACTCCAGCGCCGCGCCCTACCGAGCTAGGCGACCCGAGCACCGGCACGTTGCGGACGCACGATTGGCTCGGCCGTAATAAAGGTATTCAGCCAGGGATCGGCTCCTCTCCGGCGAACGTGCGAGCGGCCTCGACGCGCTCCCGCGCCGGCGGATGGCTGTAGAGGAGCCACTTCTCCCACGGGCGCGGATGGGCGATGCTCAGGTTCTGATCGTGGAGCTTGGCCATGGCCGAGGCGAACGCCCGCGGATTCCGCGTGACCTCGAGGGAGAACCGGTCCGCCCTGGCCTCCCGGTGTCGGGACCATGCGAGCTCCGGCGGCCCGAGGATCGAAGAGACGATCCCCGCGTAGAGCACGAGCCCGGGGAGCCCCGCCATGTCGCCCAGCGAGGCAACCCCGAACGCGGGGAACGTCGCCGTGTACGCGAGCGCCGCGACGGACCACATGAGGAAGGAGATGGCGGCGCCCACCGCGACGCCCACGGACGAATCGTGGAACCGCTGGTGGCCCAGCTCATGAGCCAGGACCGTCTCGACCTCGTCGGGCGTGTAGGCATGGAGCATGGTGTCCGTCACGACGACGCGCCGCGTGCGGCCGAACCCCATGACTGCGGCGGTCGCCCGTCGCGTCTTCGCCGAGGCGCCCATCACAAAGACGCCGAGCACGCGAACGCCGGCCTTGGCCGCGAGCGCCTCGAACCTCGCGCGGAGCGCGGGATCCTGCAACGGCCGGAAGCGGTAGAACAGGGGCGCGAGGAGGACGGGCCCGAGGAACCCGAGCACGAGGGTCACGAGGATGCCGAGGGCCCAGGCGAGCAGCCACCACGCGTTGGGGAACGTCGCGAGGAGCCATAGCAGGACGTTCCCCGCGACGACCACCGCGGCAAGCCCGAGCGCGAATGATTTCAGCTGGTCGAACGCCCAGGACCGGCGGGACTGCGTCGAGAGACCGAACGAGCGCTCGAGCCAGTAGCCGCCTAGGTAGGCGTAGGGCCATCCCAGCGCGCTCCCGATCGTGTAGAGGAGGATCAGGAACGCGGAGGCCGCGGCCCATCCGGGCCATCCGAAGGAGGCGATCCAGGAACGAACGTCCACGGACTCCCGCGCCAGGAGGACGCCCAGGAAGACGAGGAGAACGCCTGTGTGGGACCACGAGTACCCGCGCCGCTTGCGACGGAGCTTCCGCGCCAGATCCTGGCGCCCCTCATCGAAACCCCAGGGGTCCGTCCCCATCAGAGTCACCGCCAGAGCTTCGGGTAGGTCCCGGGATTCATGAGGACCCGGGCGACGTCCGCGGCGACCCCGGACTTGGCGACCACGATCTCGTCCGTGGCCATCATGGCCTTGGCCAGCGCGACGGCTTCCTCCTTCCCGGTGAAGACGCCGACGAGCTGGCCGCGCCTGATGTGCGGGGAGAGCTTCGCGACGCCCGGCACGTGGACGTTGGCCCCGTGGCAGACCGCGTCCACGGCCGTGTCCTTGACCACGATCTTCGGGAGCGGAGCGAGGAGCGACTCCATGGGCCGGAGGAGGGCCCGCAGGGGCGCCTCATCCTGTTCCTCGCGCCAGTACACGAGGGCGTCATGGAACGCGTTCAACGGATGGGCTTCCGATTCGGGGAAGGACGCCGTGCGGGTGCGGCGCAGATCGAGCATGTTCGCGCCAACGCCCAGGGCCTCGCCGAGGTCCGCGCAGAGCGTCCGGATGTACGTCCCGGACTCGCATCGCACGCGGAAGAGGACGTTCCTCCCGGACAGCTCGAGGAACTCGAGCTCCTCGATGTGCCGCACCCTCTGCTCCCGCCGCACGGCGGACCGCACGGGCGGGATCTGGTAGATGTCGCCCACGAAGCGCCCCATCATGGACCGCACACGGCGCTCCTCGACGTCCTGGTGGAGCTGCATCACACCGACGTACTCCTTGTCCCCTTCGAGGACCGCGTCGATCGCGCGCGTGGCGTCCGCGAGGGCCACGGGGAGCACGCCGGTGACGTGGGGATCCAGGGTGCCCGAATGGCCCGCCTTGGGCACGCCGAACATGTCCCGCACCCAGGCGCTCACTTGATGGGACGTGGGCCCCTGGGGTTTGTCTACCACGGCCACGCCGAGGCGGATGCGCTCCTCCACGGTCCGTTCGTCAGCCCGCGTCCCGTGCCGCGACTCGGCCG
>DUJI01000035.1 GCA_013329855.1 Thermoplasmata archaeon
CTCCCGAAGGCTAAGGTGGCGGAGCGGGAGTGAATCTCGGAGACGTGGCGAGATGGCCCTTCCTGAGATCTTCGTGTTTGCGGTGATCGGGGTGGTCTGGGTGCCGCTGGTGCTCGGGGCCGTGTACCTGCTTCGGCGGGGCGGGTCAGGCAAGGGAAGGATCAGCGCGGCGCACCTGGTAGCCATCGCCTTCGGCCTCGACGCGGGCCTCCTGGGGATTCGAGCGCCTCGTGGCCGAACTGGATCTCCAAAGGGTGCAGGAACGGATGACCCACCGCATGTTCGTGGTCGACGTCCTGCGCGGCCTTCAAGCGTTCACTCGGGGAGACGAAGGTGGCTTCAGGCCCTTCTTCGCCCACGGCCTGGAGGCCGCGGAGCGGGCCATCGCGTCGCGGGCCTCCCCCTACGAGGTGCCCAGCTACGCCATCCCGTACTTCTACGGGATCGCCCTGCAGGCGCAGGGCAAGGAAGACGAGGGCGCCTCCTACATCAATCGGGCCCTAGGCCAATTGCAGGCTTACGGGATGAAGGCACGTCACAGCACCCTCGTCCAAGGCCGCAGGCGTTTCGTGCAAGTCCTCCGCGAATGGACCGCATAGCCCACGGTCGCCGTCGACTCCGATGCAAGGGACGCCCCTGCGTCTAGCGTATTCGGACGGCGACCGTGTACTGCTCCTCGATCGACTCCTCCCCGATCGACTCGTCCCACAACTTCAGGACCAGTTTGCACTTGCCCGGTCGGGAGGCGATGAATTCGAAGTGCCGCAGCGTCCCCTCGATGACATTGGGATCGGGATCTTTGACGAGGTCGTCCCTCCGAAGGTACAGCACTGCAGGGTCCACGGTGTCGATGGCCCATCGGAATCCGGTTTCGGGCGTCTCCATCAGACGAACGACCAGGGACTCGCCCGTGCGTAGGTCCACCGAGGGATCCATGTCCCGGTCTGTCAGGACGGTCTCGCGCCCGGCCGGACTCCCGGTCCCCGCACGGCTGGGAGCCGGCGCCCGAGGACGCGGGTCGGGCACGGCCCTCTCGCCCCCCGCGGGGGACGCCTTGGGGACGCGGAGGGGTGGGAGGCTTCGGCGGACCAGTTCGCGGAATCCCACGAGGAGCGATTCACCCTTAGGGGACGCGGCACGAGCCTCCTGGAGCCCGGTCCCGATGTCCCGGGCCCACATACGCACCCCTTCGAGGTTCCGCCAGTCCCCGAACATGTTTCCCGGACCCGCGGCCTTCCGGGCCCTCCTGCGGGCGAGCCAGCCCACATCCCCGGGCCGGAGGCGCCCGGAGAACATCACGCTCTCCTGCGCCCAGAACCTCCGCTCCAGGTCGGACGGCGACTCGGAGCCTTCGAAGCTCTTGCGGGTCGCCGCCGTGCCAATGGGTCCGCTGCCGAAGAGCCAGACGGGTTTCTCCCGCAACTCCGCGGCATGGCGCTTGCCGAATCGCATGGCCTCCCTGAGCCACTTGCGGTTGTAGATGGCGCTGCCCAGGATGACCGCGTCGAACGAGCCCACATCGTAGGCCTCCTTGACCGGGTGGACCTCCGTGTCGAAGCCCATCTCCTGCAGTTCCTCCCCGATGGCCTGGGCGATCTCCGCCGTCGCGCCGTGCTTCGTCGCGTACGTCACGAGGACGCGCGTGGTCTGCTCCCTCCGACGGGGTGAACGGGCAGGTGAGGTTTGCTTTGCGCGTACTTACAATAGGGGCGCCGAAGCCGTATGCTTGGTGCAGGTCCCTGAATCGCGCCCCGCGGCCTACCAGGCCATCGCGACGGCCTTGGCTTGGGTCGTGCACACGGTTGCAGCCCGCCGGGAGCATCCCCACAGGGGGCTACTCCCGTGGCCGGATCCGGACACCCCCACGAGGATTTCGGTGCTCCTTAGCGCCATTCGAGGGCCTTTGTCAACCTGAAGGCCCCGACTACCCCTGCTGGGCCGGTCGAAGATCTCGGCGGCGGAACTGCGCCGCGTCGCCTCCAGCGATTGCGGAGTGGTTCCAGCCCTGCTTGGTCTAGGGGGTCTGGTCATCTCTGGATTCCCTCCGGGCGAACCGCATCGGAAGTATTATCTGGACGCGTTCGTTTCCATATGGAAACTAAAGTGTCCATATGGACGACATCAGACTCGGACCAATCCTTCAGAACCTCCAGGCGACGCTTACTTCCCCACTTCGCTATCGCATTGCGCGGCTCCTCATCCAGCTCCCCGAGAAGGAGTTCACCGGACGCGAGATCGCCAGGCTCCTTCGCGTCAGCCACTCGGGGGTCCAGAAGGCCATCCGGCCGATCGTGGAGTCGGGGCTCGCCCACGAGAAGCGAATCGGCCGGGCGAATGTGTACTCGGCGAACAAAGATTCGTACCTCTTCCGGAGCCTCCGGAGCTGGTTCGGCGCGGAAGACAGCATTCAACAGGAGATGGTCGAGACCCTTCGAACTAAGCTGGCGGACGTCGTCATCTCCGCCGTCGTCTTCGGTAGCTTTGCGAAGGGTTCCGCGAGTCCCACGAGCGATCTGGACCTCCTGGTCGTGACGGAAGACCGAGCCGAGACCGGGAAGCGATTGGCGAGCCTCGCTGGGGTCTTCGCCAGGCGATACGGCATCAGGATTTCGCCCAGAGTCGTGTCCAAGGCCGAACTCAAGGCGAAGGCTTCCCTGCCGTACGTGAAGGCCGCGAGGACGGAGGGGGTTCTCATAGTGGGAAGACCCCTGGGGAGGGTGCTGGCATGAAGGGGAGGACTCGGGCCGTTTCCAAGGAGAAGTATGTAATCTACATGAAGCGATCAAGCGAATTCCAGTCGATTGCGGAAACGGCCATGGACAAAGGATTCTGGGATGTTGCGGTCGCCAATGCGGTTCATGCAGGAATCAGCATGGCAGATGCGCTGGCGGTCTACTATCTCGGACTCCGGTCCGCAGCTCAGGAACACGGCGAGTCGATTCAACTACTCTACAGGATCGGCGTGGATCGGAAGGAACTCGAGCGAAACACGAAGCACCTAACCGATCTGCTCGATGTTAAGAGTCTCGCAGAGTACGAGGAACGCTCGTTGAAGTCGGACGACGCCGAGGTCGCTGTCAAGAAATCGAAGCGCTTCCGTGTCTGGGCGACGGCAAAACTGCCCAGGTGACCGCACACGCCTCACGGATGATTCTGCGCTCGCGGCCCTCGCGCAATTGCCGTGTCACGCCCGTTGCGTCTCCTTGAAGGCGGCTCGGCGTCGGACTGGACCGGGACTCGGGGGAGCAGACCCATGTGAGCCTGCTCCCCGTCTGGAGCATGCTACTTTTTGACAGGATGCGAAGTACACAAAACCCACACCAATCATCGCAGAGCGCTGTTCGTGGAGTCCTCCAGAGGTCTGCTTACCGCTGGTTCGAAATCCCATGGATTCGAACCTGAAATGTGACCCTCGCGGTAACCACCAGTTCATTGGTTCGAATCTCAATCGCGGCGTACTGTTCATCGGCAGCGCGCAGAGTCCTGCACCGGGCGTCCCCGTGCGAAGGGGCAGCAGTCGGATTCACTTTCATCCTAACCACGTCTCGTAGGCGGATGGGAATAACGCTCTGCAGACCGCTGTGCGCCGGCGCCCGGTGTTGCGCGAATGGTCATGCGCGCCAACCTCACGTCATGTGACATTAGCACGAAATCGAAGACGTCCGCACCCCTAACGAAGAGGCGGGTACGCCAGTCGTTGCAAACCCTTTGCGGGAAGAAGGCGGAACCAGGCAGCGACGCTGTTCGACAAGACTATGGGCAATGTCCTCCTATGCGGCCTCCAGGGGACCAGCATGGACACGCGGGAGGCGGACGTGCAAGCCATTCGCGAGCTGGAGCGCGGCGCCAGGGACGCTGCAGAGGCAAAGGACTTGGATCGATACGTCTCCTTCTATGCCGACGAGGCTGTACTGTTCTGGCCGGGAGCGCCGATGGTCCGCGGTCGGGCCGCCATACGGGAGTTCATGAAGGGCTTTCTTTCGATGCCCGGCTTCTCGCTCAGTTTCGAGACGGCGAAGGTGGAGGTACCCAGAGCCGGTGACCTCGCGTACTCCTATGGCACAAATCGGGTAACCCTCGTGGACCCGAACGGCAAGAAGATGAAAGACCGCGGGAAGTATCTGACCGTCTACGGGAAGCGACCCGACGGCACGTGGACGACCGTGGCGGACATGGGCAACTCGGATCTGCCGGCACCCCTCCCAGAGTAGACGCAAAGAGGACAGCGACCGCAGGGGCTCTCGATTCCGTCGGAGCAGAGAGCCCCTTGATTTTGCACCAGAAGGCCTGAGTGAGGAGAGCATCTGCAAGGCAATCGCATAGAGGGAACGGCTCCGGACTCGTCGTAGGAAGACCGAACGCAGCGGGGGTCTCTATCCAGGCCTCTGTCTGCGAAACCAAGTGGCCACGCGTCCAAATGCGGTTTCGCGCACCGCTGGGTCGGTGAGCTCGTGGTCTGCGCCTGCCACGATCACAAGCTCCTTGGGTTCCCTGGCCCGTTCGAAGAGACGTCGAATCCCAGCGAGGTCGACACCTTCGTCTGCATCTCCTGCGAGGACCAAGAGCGGACGAGGAGCGATCTTGGCCACCTCGTTCATCGGATTGAACTTGGCTCCGTCCTCCACCATCCAGTCGACCATTTGTCTCCGCAATTCGGGGTCAGTCAGACCGTGCATGGCCTCGGGGTCGTTTTTCAGCAGCGCGTCGACGGCGGGCTGGATGAGCGGGGAGCGGGCGAAGGCGAGCGTATCGTAGACGGGGGCGCGAGCGCACACGCAGCTGGTCCTCCGGTCCCGCGCCGCAGAGCAGATGGCCACCGCTCCTCCATAGCTGGCGCCGTAGACTCCAACCCAGTCCTTCCTCGACAGCTTGGACTGCGTAAGGTGCGTGACCGCGTTATGGGCATCTTCGATTTCCCGAGACAGTCGGAAGATACCCTCGCTTCGCCTGAATCCCCGGAAGTCAAACGTGAGGACGAGGAACCCTGCGGAAGCGAGTGAGGGTGCAGCCTCTTTGCCCGCATCGGGCAAGCCGTGGAGCTCGCATACGGCGGGGAAGGGCCCGTCTCCTGGCGGGACAAAGAAGTCTCCCCGAAGCGTCTCTCCTCCGGAGGTGAACTCGGTCGCAACAGTCCGGAACGGTGGCATGCGGAGCGGGAAAGGGCCTCCCCCCATAAGGGGCTACTCCCTCCGGCTCGAAGTCGCACGATGGCGAGCCAGCCGCTGACTGTCGACTGGCTCACTTCGCGGGAGGCTTTGCCGGAAGTCCGTTTGGGGTTCCATAAGCGAGCAGCTGGATTCTCTCGTGCACAAGCTCGCTCTCCGCCGGGAGCACTCTTACCCTGAGAAAAGGGTGCGGGCTGCTCCAGGGCCTGTTTTCGAGCGAAGGGCGGTCGATCGCGTCGAAGCCCCGATTCCCTAGCCTTCGTCCCCTCAGGCCCGCCGCTCGGGGCGGCCCCTTCCGGTCTCGGTTCGATCCCCGAGCCTCGCCAGGAGGGACTGTTTCAACTTTATTGTAAATAGCCACTCTTCATCATCGACTCCTTCGCGTGCAGTCGGTCGAAGTGGGGCACTTCGGGACGGCACCAACATGCAATCCGCGCGCACGGATCTTCCGGAATGGACGTGGGAATTCCATGGGCATCGGTGCCCTTTCATGCCGATCGGGTATCGCTTGGGCCTCCTGGCTCGGCGGGAGCTCGGCGTGGACCGGGCCAAGGACCACGGGATGTTCGCCCTCGTCGAAATCGGCGTGGGCCATCCGCAGACCTGCATGGCCGACGGCGTGATGGCCGCGACGGGATGCACGTACGGGAAGTCGATGATGGAACGGCTGGGCTACGGGAAGATGGCGATGATCCTGTACGCCCCGGGCAAGGGTGCCGTGCGGGTGTCGGTGCGCCCCGAGTTCCAGGACGAGCTGGGCACCCAGGAGTTCTTCTCCTATCGGAAGCGGGGCATCGAGCCTTCGCAGATTCCCGCGGACGTCACCGCACGGGCGGTCGACGTGGTGCTCCGCGCGCCGGAGGAGCGCTTGTTCAAGGTGGAGCGCTTGCCCGACTTCGTCTTCGGACGGCCGAGGGGGTCCTTCGCCAAGGTCAAGTGCAGCCGGTGCCAGGAGTACGTCTTCGAGCGGTACGTCCGCACGGTCGATGGGAAGCCGCTCTGCATCCCGTGTTCCGGGTTCACGGAGCCTCGACCCGAGGTCCTGAGGGGGACGCAGTGAAAAGGCGGCCGCCATGGACCTATCCCTGGGGATCGCCGTCGCCGCGGTCTTCTTCATCTCCGCCGTCTTCTCGATGTTCGGGCAAGGCGGCGGCTCCCTCTACACTCCCACGCTCGTCCTCCTGGGCTACGCGACCCTGATCTCTGTCTCCACGTCCCTCGTGCTCAACCTGGTGACGGCCTTCTTCGCGACCCTCGTGTACTACCGGCAGAATCTCGTCGATGTCAGACTCGCCGTGGCCTTCATCCCAGGCATCGTGGCAGGTTCCTTCCTCGGCGGCGCGATGGGCAACTTCGTGGATCCCGGGCTGCTCCTGTGGCTCTTCGTCGCCTTCCTGCTCGGCGCCGGAGCCCGAATGGTGTACACGTACTGGGAACGGACGCCCGGGGAAGAGCTCGTGCCGGGTCACCCCTCTCAATCGATGTACCTGATCATCGTGGGCTTCAGCTTCGGCGTGGGGATCCTCTCCGGGCTCCTCGGCGTGGGCGGCGGCATCCTGATTGTGCCGTTTCTCATCTTCTTCTATAAGGTTCCCACGAAGGTGTCCGCCGGAACCGCTGGCTTCGTGGTCATCTTCTCCTCGCTGTTTGGCGTCCTCGGCCATTCCGCCTACGGGCATCTCGACGTCACCTTGATCCTTGCGACCCTCGTCGCCGTGGCAGTCGGAGCGACCCTCGGGGCGAGGTTCATGGTGCGGACGAAGGCCGGCTGGGTCAAGATTGGGTTCGGGCTCATCATGTGGGCCTTCGCGTTCCAGCTCATCGCGAAGCTCGTAGGTTGGATGTGAGCAGATGCCGGGGAAGCGGGATACCGCGTCGGGGAAGGGAAGGAGATCGGAGTCGACACCCACCGAGGTCCGCCGAAGCCTCGACAAGGGCGGGGGTCTGCCTCAGCTGGTGCGTTCCCTGCCGAGCGCCTTGGAGGCCGAGCGCGCCGCCAGAATCTTCCATGCGGTCTCTGATCCGGCCCGTTTGAGAATCCTCTGGGCCCTGGAGCGAGCGCCGCTCTGCCCGTGCCTCCTGCGCGAAGTCGAGCCGATGGCGAACTCGGCCCTGTCGTACCATCTCAGTCTTCTGAGGCGTGCGAGCCTGGTGACCACCACGGCGAGGTCGAACTACCGTGTCTACAGGACGACCGCACTGGCCAAGAGGTTCCTCGCCTTCGCCAAGGGAGCCCAGCCGTGAACCGTCCGTACCGAGAAGCCTCAGCGTCCGGCTCCGCCTTCTCCAGGCTCGGTTCAAGTCCGGTATGATTCGCGTCACCCCGCGGCCACGCCCTTTCCGGAGCGGATTCGAACGTCCCAACCAGGCGACCTCGATTGAGCGGGTTCGCGCGCCTCGAGAAGGATTGGGGGTCAAGTCTGCAG
>DUJI01000049.1 GCA_013329855.1 Thermoplasmata archaeon
GACCCATGTAGATGAACCCCTTCACGGGGAGGGCGGGGTCTCAGCCGCCTTCGGGGGCGGTCGGTGATGGAGCCGCTCGAGTTCATGGACCATCGCCTCGAACTCCTTCTTGGCCTCCATTTCCGCGAGGACGGTGAGCATTCGCAGCCACATGGACGGGTACGCGACGAGCCACACGGCGGAGGCCACCAGAATCGTCAGCACGGAGCTGGGGAGGAGGTTGCCCAGCCCCACGTACCCCAAGACGCTGTGCAGGACCACCTGGGTGGCGATGCTCGATGCCGCGAGGAAGGCGAGGATCCGCAGCCGTTTCACCCACTTGTCGTGCATGGTCGTCTGGGCGATGCGGAAGAGGTCATGGTACCAGTACACGAAGCGCTGCCAGGGAGCCATCCGGGGGGCGCCACGCTCTCCCTACCATAAAGCGTTCTCGGTGCCCCCGAACCGGTCGTTCGGTCCTGGGGGACAAGGGCTTTCGGACTTCCGGCAGGGCCGGTGGGATCGTGTCCCGCCGCGTCAAAGGCCATAAGCCCCGCGTCGCATCCCGTCCTTGGATGGCGACATCGTCCGCACCCTTGGCTCCGCGCTTCCCGGTCTTGGAGACGAAGCGCCTCCTCCTGCGAGAGATTACCCTGGACGACGCGGAGTTCTGGATGCGCAACTTCTCCGATCCCGACGTCATCGAGCTGACGGCCTACGAGCCACCGCGAGACTTGGAGGCGGCGAAGTCCGAGATCCTGCAGTTCTGCATCCGACCGTTCCGGGAGTCCACGGGGATCCGATGGGGGATCGCCCTCCGCGGGAACCCGGATCTCATGGGTACCCTCGGCTACCACCAGTGGGTCCGGGAGGGAGCCCACCGCGCGCGGATGGGGTACGACTTGCTACGCGAGCACCGACGGAAGGGGATCATGACGGAGGCCGTGCGGGCTGCGTTGGGATACGGCTTCACCACGATGGGCCTGCACCGTGTCGAGGCGCTCACCGACCCCGCGAATGCCGCGTCCCTCCGGCTCGTGGAGAGACTCGGCTTCCACCGGGACGGGACCTTGCGGGAGAACACGTTCTTCCGCGGGCGGTTCATCGACGATGTGGTCTTCTCCCTCCTCCGTCAGGAATGGGCCGCGGCAGCCCAAGCCAACCGTTAAGCCCACGGCCCCCTCTCGGATGCGCGTGGAGCTGGACCCCAACATCGTCGTGGGGGAAGGTCCGCTCGTCTATCGTCCCGCGGAGGATTCCCTGCTCTTGTTGGCATCCATCCCGTTGGGCCCCGGGGAGCGCTTTCTCGAGGTGGGCACGGGGACCGGTCTCGTCGCCCTGCATGCCGCGCGGCACGGGCGGGCGGTCGCGACGGACGCGAACCGCGAGGCCGTGCGCCTCGCGCGGGCGAACGCGCGCCGGAACGGCCTGCCGCTGGACGTCGTGCTCACCCACATCATGGCGGGCCTGCGCGGCCCCTTCGATGTGGTCGCCTTCAACCCGCCCTACCTCGAAGGACCACCGGAGGACAATCTCGACCGGGCATGGGCGGGAGGCCACCAGGGCTCCGACGTTTCCCTGCGTTTCCTCGCGGACCTCGACCGCGTCCTGGCGCCGCAGGGCCGGGCCTATCTTCTCCTGAGCCGGGCGAACGAGACGGCCCGCCAGGACGCGGAGGCACGCTTCCGGATGCGCATCGTTGCGACGAAGCGCCTCTTCTTCGAGGAACTCGGGGTGCTCGAGCTCACCCGCCGAGGTCCTTGACCAGCTTGCCGGACTTCCAGATGCGCCGCACGTGGTCCGGGTTCGTGAGAACCGTCAGGTCCTGGGCGGGGTTCTTCGCGATCGCCAGGATGTCCGCGTCGTAGCCTTCCTTGAGCTGCCCGGACTTGGGCGCCAGGGGTCCTAGGGTCAGGGGCCCCGTAGCCGTCGCGGCCTCGATGGCTTGGAGCGGCTTCATCCCCGCCTCCTGGAGGTTGACGAGCTCGAATGCATTCTGTCCCCAGTCCGCGTACCCCGTGACCCCGCTCGTGATGATGTCCGTGCCGGCGGCGATCCGCAGCCCCTTCTTCACCGCGAGACGCAGGGCCTCCGCGTGACGGCCCACGACGGGGCCGATCTTGCGGAGGATGTAGTCGGGCGAGCCCATGGCCGCCGCGGACTTCGCGAGGCGGTCGATGATGAACCGCGTGGGCACGAGGATCGCCCTCTTCTCCAGGAGCAGGTCGGCGGCTTCCTCGTCCAGATACGTGCCGTGCTCGATCGTCTTGCATCCCGCCCGGAGGGCCGCCAGGATGCCCGGTTTTCCGTGGCAGTGGGCCGCGACGATGCGCTCCGCACGCGCGGCTTCCTCGACGATGGCGCACAACTCCTCTTCGGAGAACTCCTGATGGATGGGGTGGTCCACCTCGCTCGCGACGCCGCCGGAGGCGCAGATCTTGATCACGCGCGCGTTGAGGCGCAGCATGCCGCGAACTGCCTTCAGGCATTCGGGCACGCCGTCGGCCAGGGCGCTCAGCTGGGTGCGTTCCAGGACGTCTCGCGTGAAGTCCAGGGGATACATGTGGAGGTCCCCGTGACCCCCGGTCGGGCTGATCATCCCGCCCGCTGCGTAGACATGCGGCCCGGGGATGCTGCCCTCGTCGATGGCCCGCACGAGGAAGATGCCCAGGCCGCCGACCTCGCGCACGCTCGTGAATCCCGCCTGGAGACAGCGAGCCGCGTCCGCGGCCGCCCGGGCGGCCATGACGGCCACCGGCGTGCGAGCGCCGTCCTCGATGTTCGTGGTCCGCAGACCCATGAAGTGCCCATGGCAGTCCCACAGGCCCGGCATGACCGCGGGGACGTGATGGACCTTCGCGGAGGCGGGCGTCTTCGGTGCGCCCTCGAAGGTTCCCGCATAGGTGATCGTGGGGCCGTCGAACACCACGCAGCCGTTGTTCACCACATCGCCGCGACCCGGGATGAGCACGTCGGCCTCGATCCGCTCCAAGGGACTCTCCCCGGCGGGGGGACATAGCGTCGGCGGATAAGAGTTCGCTGAGGGCAGCCTCGCAACCCTTTTCCGCCGGCGGCGCCTCCGCGAGCCGCGATGAAGGATCCGCAAAGCGGCGTTCCCGGGAGTGTCGACGAATACCTCGCGAAGGTCCCCGCCGAGATGCGCGCGACCCTCCAGGATCTCCGGAAGACAATCCGGGCCGCCGCGCCCGATGCGGAGGAGGTCATCAGCTACCGGATCCCCGCCTTCCGCCACCATGGGATCCTGGTGTACTACGCCGCGTTCAGCGAGCACTGCAGCATCTTCGTGGGCAGCGTCTCGACGCAGCGCAAGTTCGCCGCGGAACTCAGACCCTTCGCCGCGGGAAAGGGCACGGTCCATTTCACGCCGCAACGACCGCTCCCCGCCGCACTCGTGACGCGCATCGTGAAGGCTCGCGTGGCCGAGAACAAGGCGCGTGAGCGAGCGAAGCATCAGAGGGTCGCGCCCACGTCGAAGAGGTCCCGGTGAGCCGGCCTCCCAGACGCGGTTGCGGAGAACCGCATCGTCATCCTTGGTCCGCCTGGCGGGCCGCGACCAGGTCCGCGATCGTGGGCTGGCCTTCACCGCCCCCCTGGACCTCGATGGGGTCGCCCGAGCCCAGTTCTCCCTCCTTGACGACGCGGAGGTAGAAGCCCGTGCGTCCGCTCGCGAGGAAGCGATCCACGAGGTCCTCGCGGCCGAACTTGATCCCGAGCTTGTAGCAGGGGAACCGCGGCTTCGTCGCGGCCAGCACGGCGGTCCCGATCCGGAACCGGTCGCCCAACCGCACGCCCTCCTCGGCGAGGCCGGCCACGGTCAGGTTCTCGCCGAACGCGCCCCAGGGGAGCGGCGTCCCGGGCAGTTCCTCCCGCCAGAACGCGTAGTGCTCGCTCGGATAGGCGTAGACGGCCTTCAGGGGACCACCGTGGACCTCGAGGTCCGCCTGCTCGTCCCCCTCGAGCCCGAGGCGCCGGACGCGAACGCGCCCGTCCGTCGGAGCCTTGAAGATCCCCGTGCGCACGGCACGCCCCTTCCACGGGACCGTCCGGGCCGAGGCGACGCTCACGGACACGACGCGGGCGTCTTCGTTCATCGTCCCAGGACCTTCTTGTCGAACGTGAACTTGGGCATCCGGCCGCGATCGTTCGCGAGATACCACCGGAACGCCTCGGCCAACCCCTCCTTCGGATCCGTGGGCCGGAAGCCGAGAATCTTCTGCGCCTTCTCGATGCTCACGCTGAAATCGGTCTCCGCATCCAACGTGGCGCCGAAGTACATGGACGACCCCATGGAGGAGCCTCCGAGCTCGTGGATCCTCTTGCGGGACACGGGAAGCTTCTCCACGGGTTTTCCGGCGACCCGCGCGAGCCGGTCGATGAACTCGGCGTGGGTCACCGGCTCGGCCTCCGCGATGTTGAAGGCCTGCCCGTCGGCCTCAGGGTTCTGGAGGCATTCCGCGAGCCCCCAGGCAACGTCCCTCGCCGCAGCCCACTGGAACAGCGTCCGGCCCTCGTCGGGGAGGATGACGGGTCGGTCCGCGAGGATGCGGTCCCAGAGCCAAGTCTCCCTCGGGATGTCGTTCCAGGGGCCGTACACGAAGGGAGGGCGGACCATGGAGACGCTCAGCCGGCCCCGTTTCTGCTGCTCGAAGAGATAGTCCTCCGCCGCGATCTTGTCCTCGCTGTAGGCGCCCAGGGACGGATCCCGGCGGCCGTCCTCCCGAAGCGGCAGGGGCCCGTCGCCGTAGACGGAGACGGAGCTGAGGTAGACGTACCGCTCCGGGGGTGGCGTCAGGGCGTCCACCATGTGCGAGACCTCCCTGGCACCCGTGCGCGAGCTCCAGGCGTAGGCGATGTCCACCACGCCGTCGAAGCGTTGCCCCTCGAGCGCTCGCTCGACAGAACCCCGGTCCTGCCGGTCTCCGAGCAGCTCGGTCACGCGGTCCCCGAAGGGATTCGGTGTCTGGCCTCGGTGGAACAGGGCGACCTCGTGGTCCCGCCGGAGCAGCTCCTTGACCGTGTGGCGTCCGATGAACCGCGTCCCCCCGACGACGAGGACCCGCATCCGCGAGGCCAGACCGTGCGTCGCACATCAAGCTTCGTCGATTAGGGCGCAGGGGGTGCCCGGTCCGTGGCATGATTCGGACCGTTCAACTCGATGAGCCGTCGCAGGGCTCGAATCTCTCCGGCCACGGCCTGCGGCGCCACCGTGCGCTCGCAGGCGATCGTGCCGTCGTCGTCGCAGGCCACAACATATCCCCGTGCCTCGAGTTGCTCGATGACGACGCCCCCTTGCGCCAGGTGCCCCGGGACCACGCGGGGGCGGTCCGGAAAGGGGTCGAGGAGGACTTCCACGAACACCGTGGAACCCCGGTTCGGCTGGACCCGGGCCCCCGCACCGATGCGGAACCCCGGCCCCTTGGCCACGGACGTGTACGCCTCGCCGCCCTCGGATTCCCGTGCGCGTCGAAGGAGCGCCTTCGTGCTCACCAACGTGGCCACCCCCGATTCCGAACTCACTCGTTCCCGAACTTCCGGAAGAGGACGATGCCCACGGCGAGGACGAGGACGCTGGCCAGGCTCACCAGGGCCAGGTCGCCGAGGACCACCGCGTTGGACAGGGGCACGCCGCGCAGGAAGAGGTTCGTGAGCGCGTCCGTCACGTAGTACGCCGGAACGAATCGGCCCGCGGTGGCCGTGACCGCGGACGGGGCCATGCCGGAGACGAAGGTCCCCAGGAACATCTGCGGGATGATGAACAGGAAGGCGATCCCCGTGGCCGCCGAGGCGGACTTCGCTAGGGTCGCGGTGATCAGCCCGAAACCCACGCAGGCCACGGTGAGGACGGAGACCAGGAGGAAGGCCATCCCGAGGCCCCCGAGGTCCGTGCTCGGACGGTATCCGATCGCGAAGGCCACGGCGAAGATGAGGCCCACCTGGGCCATCCCCAGGATCATGTTGGAGAGGACCTGGGAGGCCATGAACTCGGACGGGGTGAGCCGGGTCGTGTTGAGCCGGCGCAGGCGTCCGTCCTCTCGATCCGCGGAGAACGAGCCCCCGACGGTCATCGTGATGAAGATCGCGCCATACGCGAAGACGCCGGGCACGAGGTAGTCGAACGCGGCGCGGCGCGTGACGGCCACGAGGGCGGGACTGCCCACGGTGATCGGCAGGGAACTGGAGGCGCTGACGTTTCCCTCGAGCATCCGCGCGAGGGCCTGCCCGACGATGGGCGGGACGGCCTGCGTGGCCACCATGGAGCCCTGGTCCACGTAGAGACCCAGGGTCGTGTAGACCCACGCGCTCGAGTTCCCCGGCGCCGAACGGAACGCGTCGCAGCTCACGCCGAAGTCCGGGGGGATCACGAGGACGGCCTGCAGGTTCCCCACCTGGAGATCCGCCTGGGCGGACGCGTTGTCCGCGTAGTCCTTCGTGACCAGGATCCGCGTGGCCGTGAGGTTGGCGACCAGGTCCCCGGACCAGTGCGCGGCGGGTCCCGAGGCGTTCATGTCGACGATCCCCACCTGGTACGTGCTCGCGGGGGTCCCTCCGATGCCGCCGAACGTGACGCCGAAGACGATCGTGAGCATGACGGGGAACAGGAGGATGATGAAGAGGGACGCGGGCTCGCGGACCGCGTGCTTCAGGTCCCGGCGGACCAGGGCGAGAACGCGCTGGCGGTTCATGTCACATCCCCTCCCGGATCCGGCGGCCCGTGAGCTTGAGGAAGACCTCCTCGAGGTCCTTCGCGTCGTTCCGGTCCCGGAGCTCGGCGGGCGTGCCGAGGGCGATGAGCTTCCCGTGGTCGATGATCGCCACGCGGTCGCATAGGGTTTCTGCCTCCTCCATGTAGTGCGTCGTGAGGACGACGGTCCGCCGCCGCTCCTTGAGACCGCGGATGAACTCCCACACCGCATGCCTCGACTGAGGATCCAGTCCGGTGGTGGGCTCGTCCAGGAAGGCGATCTGGGGATCGCCGATCAGGGCGGTGGCCAGGCTGATGCGCCGCTTCATGCCTCCGCTGTACCCCTTCACCTTCCGGTCCGCCTCGCCGTTAAGACCGAGCTGGTCCAGGAGCCGGTCCGCGCGCTCTCGCAGTTCGTCGCGAGGCACGCCGCTGAGGTCGCCGAACAGGAGGACGTTCTCCCGGCCCGTGAGGTAGGGGAAGATGCTGAAGTCCTGGGGGCAGACGCCGATTATCTCCTTGACGGCCCGCGCCTCCTTGGGGAGCGCGTGGCCTGCCACGCGAGCCGTGCCCGCCGTGGGCTCCAGCAACCCGCAGAGGATGTTGATCGTCGTGCTTTTCCCCGCGCCGTTCGGCCCGAGGAGGCCGAACAGCTCGCCCTCGGCGATCCGCAGGGTGAGTCCCTGGAGGGCCGCCGTCTCGCCGAACCGCTTCTCCAGGCCTTGGACCTCAATTGCCGCGCCGGACATGTTTCGCCTCGCGACCGGCGAGTACCTGCGCGAGGATAGTTCCGCGTTCACCGCATCCCTGCGATTCCGGACTCCCGACGCGTGGGGAGTGTCCCATCCGTTCGCCATGGGGTGAGCAAACCGGACACGCCCAGGGAGGGAACCTGCGGGTTACCTCGTCCGTTCGATGGGTCCGGCCCATTTCATCAGGAGGGCGTCGCGCCACGTGTCCAGCATGTACCCTGTGTACAGGACGTTCGGGACGACCCGTGCGAAGGGTCCTTCGTTGCCGAACCGCGTCTGGAGATCCTTCAGATCCTTCATGGAGCCCGTCCACGTCGCGGTGAGGACGAGGCCGGGGAGGTTGCTCAACGGCATCGCGAAGAGGAGGTTCCCGGCGTACTTGTTCATGAGGAGGGTCGCGGCCTCGTCGCGGCTCGTCCCGGGCTTCAGGTCCAACCGCCACATGCAGATGATGTCGTTCGCCGCGTCGGGGTACCACTCCATGGAGAGCTCCGCGGAGCCGTCGCCCATCATGTGTCCGAGCCGGCGACCCACGGTCTTCGCGGAGAGGCCGATCTCCTCCGCGACGTCGGCGATGGACTTCCGGGCATCCCGGTGCAGGGCGCGCAGGATGCGGCAGTCCGCGCGGTCGAGGACGGGTTCGTCGGGAAGTCCCGAGCCCCAGGGCATGAGCCCGACGACGGGGTCCGTGAGCTCCGCCTCCTTGGCCACGAAGGAGACGTAGGAATCGAGTTCCGTGGGCGTCCGGAGGTAGGCGCCCACATACACGACGCCCGCCCCTCCGAAGGCGACCCAGTAGACTCGGTCGTCCTTCTTGAGTCGCGCCAGGATGTCGTCGTTGGACGCGGTGCGGGAGGCTCCCCACGCCAGCACGGTCGTGGCTCGGAGTCGGGGAAGACCAATCTTCGCCGTGAACGCCTTGATGATGCCCTCGTCCCGCAGCGCCTGGATGCGGCCATGGACCGCGGCGACGGAGAGTCCCAGCCGGTCACCGAGCTCCCGGACGGGGGTCCGAGAGTTCGCCAGGAGGAGAAGGCAAAGCCGTAGGTCGGTCGGGTCCATGCTCGGCCTGGATTCCAGGGTGGACGGTTAAAGCTCGCGCACGTACAACGAGGACGGACACCGCGTGCCGGGCGGGCTACGCGGAGCCGGGTCCGGAGTGTCGGATCCGGGACCGGATGTCCGCCTCACCGACCTCTTCGGCCGTCTCGCGGAACCATTCGACCGCGGTCCGGCACTTCGCCGGCAGGTCCTCCTGCGATCCGACGTAGGAGAGCTCTTCGAGCCTTCCGACGACCTCGGGCGGGAATTCATGCCGGGCGTAGCGGACGTTGAAGCCGTGGTGCGCGGGCGTGTAGCGCATCTGGAGCATCTGGACCAGCGAGTCCAGCACGATCCGCTGGTAAGCCTCCAGGGCGCCCAGGGCGTTCCGGCGGTGCAGCTCCTTGGAGACCAAGGGGCCGAAGAGGGCGATCCGCCGGGACAGCCGGTCGCGCCGC
>DUJI01000008.1 GCA_013329855.1 Thermoplasmata archaeon
CACAAGGTCGTGCTGGCCACGGTCCAGGACGACATCCACGAGATCGGGAAGAACCTCGTGGCCACCATGCTGACGGCGAGCGGCTTCGACGTGATCGACATGGGCGTGAACCAGCCGTCCGAGGCCATCCTGAAGAAGGCCCGGGAGGAGAAGGCGGAGATCATCGGCGTCTCAGCCCTCATGACGACGTCCATGCCGCGGATGAAGGAGCTGATCACGGTCGCGCAGACCCAGGGCGTCCGGTCCAAGGAGAAGGTCGTCGTGGGCGGCGCTCCCGTGACGGAGCAGTACGCGAAGGAGATCGGCTCGGACGGCACCGCGGGCGACGCGAGCGGGGCCGTGCGGCTGGCGCAGAAGCTCGTGGGGGCGAAGCCGTGAGTGGCATCTCTATCCGGCGGCCCTATCCGGTCCTCTCCCAGAAGGACGTGGCCCGCATCCGCGCCGCCGCAATTGAAGGGCTCGAGCGCGTCGGCGTGAAGGTCGGGACGGCCCAGGGCCGGGAGCTCCTGAAGCAGGCCGGCGCCACGGTGGACGAGCGCACGGAGATCGTGAAGATCCCGCACGCCCTCACGGAGGAGATCCTACGCAAGCCCCCCGTCCACGTGGTCCTTCATGCGCGCGACCCCGCGCGGACCGCGGACCTAGACCTCGCCCACGTGCACTTGTGCAACAACGGCACGGGGCCGCTCACCTTGGACACGGAGACGGGGGAGCGGCGGCCCTCCACGTCGAAGGACCTCGCGGAGAGCGCGAGGGTATCCAACGAGCTGGAGAACCACCACGTGTTCTGGCCCATGTGCAACTCAAACGACGTCCCTCCGGAGGTGCGCCTCTACGAGGACTTCAAGGTCTCCCTGATGAACACGCCCAAGCACATCCTGTACGCGAGTGGCGCGAACCGCGAGGAGGCGGTGCGGCTCGTCGCCATGGGCGCCGCGGTCGCCGGCGGAGCCGAGGAGTTGCGGAAGCGGCCCATCTTGTCCTCCGTGCAGACCACGCTCGCGCCCCTGCAGCTGGACGGGCCCACGATGGACGGCGCCTTTGCGTTCGGCGCGGCGGGCGTCCCCACGGCCATCTTCACTATGCCCACCCCCGGAGCGACGGGACCCGTCACCCTGGCGGGCTCCGTGACCGTCGCGGCGATGGAGTTCCTGGCCGGCCTCGTCCTGTGCCGCCTGGCGAACCCGGGCGCCCCGGTGATCTGGGGCTGCGGCGTCACGCCGCTGGACATGAAGACAACGACCCGCGCGGGCGGCGCGCCCGAGCACGGTCTCACGGGCGTCGCAATCACCCAGCTCGCGCACGACTTCGGCGTCCCCAGCCTCACGGGCGGCTTCGACACGACCGCTGCGTACCTCGGTTCGCAGGCGTTGATCGAGGGCTTCCCCCAGGCCATGTCCGTCGTCCTGGGCGGCGCAGACCTGATCGTGGGCCTCGGCCTCCTCGAGGACGCGAAGACCCTGTCCCTGGAGAAGCTCGTGATCGACGACGAGATTGTCCGGATGATCCGCCGGATCGCCGACGGCATCGTCGTGGACGACGAGACGATCGCCCTGGACGTGATCCAGAAGGTGGGCGTCGGCGGCATGTACTTCGGCGAGAAGCACACGATGAAGCACCTGCGGCAGGAGCAGTTCCTGCCCAAGCTAATCGACCGCCGGTCCGTCGACCTCTGGGAACGAGACGGCAAGAAGACGCTCGAGGACCGCGCCCGGGAGAAGGTGCGAGAAGCCCTCGCGAAACCCGTGCCGTTCCCGCTGTCGCCCAACCTGGTTCACACGCTGGACGGGATGATCGACGAGGCGGCCCACGCGGTCCTGACCGAGCCCATCCGGTAGAGGTTACCAACGCAGACATGAGGTGAGACGCATGGAGTACGGTATCAAGCGGGGCATCCGGTTCCAGATCCTGTCCGAGGACGACCTGCAGCGAATCCACCGGGGCACGCTCCACATCCTGGAGCGGGTGGGCGTCCAAGTGGACAGCGACGCCGCACGCAAGCTCCTGCGGGAGAACGGCGCGGACGTGGACGACCGCACCCGAATCGTGAAGTTCCCGTCCAACCTGGTCGCGGAGGCCCTCGCGAAGACGAAGAAAGCGATCACCCTCGCGGGCCGCGACCCCAAGTACGACGCGCCCCTGGACGGCCACCACAGCTACGTGACCGCGAACGGGAACGGTGCGGTGACCGTGGACTTCGAGACGGGCCAGCGGCGCCCATCCACGAAGGAGGACGTCGCGAAGACCTCGCGAATCATCGACTACCTGCCCAACGTCCACATCCAGTGGCCCATGGTCAGCTCCATGGACCAGCACCCCTCCGTCGTGCACCTGCACGACCTGGACGCGTCCCTGAACAATACCCTGAAGCACGTCATGTACGAGACGGGCGTCACGTTGCGTGAGGCGAAGCAGCTCACGGAGATGGGCTACCTCGCGGCGGGGGGTAACAAGGAGTTCCGGCGGCGGCCGCTGACCTCGTGCCTCCAGTGCACGTTCGCGCCGCTCCAGCTGGACGCGGGGGTCATGGACGCGAGCATGTACTTTGCCGAGCACGGCGTGCCCCTCGTGTTCTTCGGGATGCCGCAGCCCGGCGCCACGGGGCCCGCGACCCTCGTCGGCTCCCTGGTCGTCGGGAACGCGGAGGTCCTGGCTGCCCTGACGATCACTCAACTGAGCGCACCCGGATCCGCCGTGATCTACGGCATGGGCAACGCCCCGCTGGACATGAAGACGACCGTGCGCTCCGGAGGCAGCCCGGAGCACGCGCTCTCCTCGGCCATGGCCACGGAGCTGGCCCACTGGTACGGCATGCCGTCCTGCGTCGGCGTGTCCGCCACGGCCAAGGTGCCCGGCGACCAAGCTGTCCTGGAGTACTACACGGGGCTGACGGGCCCGCTCATGGCGGGCGCTGACCTCATGTGCGGCATCGGGCTCCTCGAGGACTCCGCGACCCTGTACTACGAACAGATCGTCGTGGACAATGAGATTGTCGGCGCTATCGCGCGGCTGATCCGCGGCGAGTGGGCGGACGACGACACGCTGGCCCTGGACGTCATCGAGAAGGTCGGGCCGGGGAAGAACTTCCTCGCGCAGCGGCACACGATGAACCATCTCAAGACGGAACACTTCATGCCCAGCCTGATTGACCGCCGCGCCTACGATTCGTGGGCGGCGGACGGATCAAAGACCTTGGTCGACCGAGCACGGGAGAAGACCAAGTGGATCCTCGCGAACCACAGTGTGCCCTCCCTCGAGATGGACGTCCAAAAGGGCCTGCGGTCCGTCATCGAGAAGGCGCAGCTGCACACGGAGTCCGTGGTCGCCGCGTAGACCGGCGTCTCGAAAGACCCGATGGCGTCGAACGCGAAGGTCACTCCTTCACGGACCCGCCGCGGCTTCGTGGGCCAAAAGGAAGAACCCGAGCAACATGCCCCGCAGCCCGAGGAGTAAGGCCGTGACGAACTGGGACGGCTTGCTGAAGGCGCGGTCGATGTCCTGTTTCGTCACATTGATGGCATGCACCCGGGGTAGGATGCTTTTCGCCAGATCGAGGCGATAGTCATTGATGTCGGTGATGACGATATTGCGCGCGCCGCAATGGGCGGCGACCATG
>DUJI01000277.1 GCA_013329855.1 Thermoplasmata archaeon
TCCTCGGGCCGGCGGGGCTGCCGGTGACGGACCCCCATGTGGTGTACGGGATGGACCCGACCGCCCTGAACAACTCGACCCCGGCCCAGTCCGGGACCACGCGGCAGAACTACTCTGCGACCAACCTCCAGATGCCATCGTCCGGGCCGCTCTACTTCAGGGTCGTCGCTCGGGTGAATGGCACGGTCTACGAGTCCTCCGTCAACACGGTCAGCGTCTCCACGCTGCCCCCGTTCATCGACGTCCTCATCCAGCTGCTCTCGTCCAACCTGCTCTACCTCGCCCTGTTCATCCTGGCCCTGGCCGCGGTCGTGGCGTTCGTTCCCCAGCGGCGCGCCCGGGCCCGTCGCACGGCCGCGTACCGCGCGCGGACTGCCCAACCGCCGGCCTACCGCTACGCAGCCCCACCGCCCGGTCCGCCATCCGGACCTCCGAATCCCGATGCGGGCCAGACCGTGCAGACGCGCACCGCCGCGCCACCCATCGAGTTCGTGCATCCCGCGGCTCCCCCGTCACCCGTCCAGCCCGCGGCGGCCCTGCCGAAGAAGCGCTGCCCGAGTTGCGGGACCCTGGTCAACGCGGACAACATGTTCTGCTTCTACTGCGGAAACCCCTTCCGCTGAGCCATGCGAAGCCCAGCGCGGGACTACGCATCCTTGCCGTGGCCGTAGTACTCGTAGGCCGACATGGGCTTGCCGTAGTCCACCCGCCACGCGGGATCCGCGGGGCGCTTGTCCAGCGCGCGGGCCATCTCGCGCACGTGGACGGGGATGGAACCGCAGCACGAACCGATCACGTTGAGGCCGAGGTCGCGCGCCTGCCGCGCGTACGCGGCCATGTCCCGCCGCGAGAGGAGGAGGGTCTCCGTCTCGAAGGGGAACTCCTTCGTCGCGGTGAAATCGGGCTGGTCGGCGGGCGTGCGGTAGGCCGTGGGTTGGCACGCCACGTGTCCGGTCACCGCGTGTCGCATCTCTTCCGCGATGGGGAGCATGTGGAAGGGGTTGCGAAGGCAGTTGACCCCGATCACATCGGCGCCCGCGTCGTGGAGGGCGCGGGCGCATTCCGTCGGCGTGTGGCCATCGTAGGAAAGCGGTCTGCGGTCGAAGGACATGGTGACCATGGCGACCCCACCCACCTTCTTGATCCGCTCTGTGGCGAGGAGGGCCTCGCCGAGCCAGGAGAAGGTCTCCGCAACGACGAAGTCCACGCCTTCCCGCATCTGGGCCTCCAGCTGCTCGTCGAAGAGCTTCCGGACCCGCTCGGGCGACGTGGCATGCTTCGGGTCGTAGACCCAGGTCAAGCTGAGGTTGCCCGCGACCAGGGTGTCTGCGCCGGCCGCGCTCCGGGCCAGGCGGACCGCCATCCGGTTGATGGCCCTCGCGTCGCCGCCATGCCCCGTGGTGGCCAGCTTGTCGCGGCTCGCGTAGAAGGAGAGGGCTTGGAGGAACTCCGCCCCGGCGTCCGCGAACTCGCGGTGGAGCTCCTGGACGGCCTCCGGGTGATCCAGGACGCACTCCGGCGTGAAGGGGCCGGCTTGGACGTACCCGCGCTTCTCCAGCTCCAGGAGATATCCACCATCTCCCAGGACCACACCATGGTCCAGGCGCTCGAGGAGTCCCGCGCGCTCCGTTCCGCGGCGCGGCCGCTTCCGCGCTGTCTTCACCACGGAGGCGGGAACGGGCAGAGCGGGTTTATAGTTTCAGGCAGCCGAAATCTCTCCTGAAGCTTCAAAAGCCGCTCCGGCCATCCCCGGGCATGGCGGGGGCCTGGGACGCCGTCGTTGTGGGCGGCGGACACAACGGACTCGTGGCTGCGGCCTACCTGGCCAGGGCCGGCTTGAAGACGCTCGTCCTGGAGCGGCGGAACGTCGTCGGGGGCGCGAGCGTCACGGAGGAGGTGTTTCCGGGGGTCCGGTTCTCGCGGCTCGCGTACTCCGCAGGGCTCCTGAGACCCGAGATCATCCGGGACCTCGACCTCCCGCGCTTCGGCTACGAGGCGTTCCCGTTCGATCCCCAGTTCTTCCTCCCCTTCCCCAACGGAGACTCCATGCTCCTGTGGGAGGACGCGGAGCGGAATCGGAAGGAGCTCGCTCGGTTCTCCAAGAAGGACGCAGAGGCCTACCCGAAGTACGTGGCCTTCTGGACCGAGGTCATGGAGCTCATCGAGGCCATGGTCCTCGAGGCGCCGCCGCCCCTTCCCGACCTCCCGGGCATGTTCCAGGGACCCGAGGCGGAGGAACTGGCCCGGCGCGTCCTCCTCCAGAGCGCCGCGGACCTCCTAGACGAGTTCTTCGAATCGGACGAGGTCAAGGCCATGCTGGTCACCGCCACGACAATCGGACTCCCCGCGGGACCCCGGACGCCCGGGACCGCCCTCATGCTCGGCCACATGCTCCTCCACGAGATCAACGGCGTCAAGCAGACCTTCGGGTACGCCAAGGGAGGCATGGGCGGCATCAGCCAGGCGCTGGAGAAAGCCGCGATCTACCACGGCGCGACGATCCGGACCTCGGCCGTGGTGCGACAGATTCGGACCCACGATGGAGCCGTCACGGGGGTCGAGCTGGCTGACGGCTCGCGCATCGAGGCGAAGGCGGTCCTCACGAACCTGGACGCTCGGACCACCTTCACGAAGCTCGTGGACCCGGACGCGGTCGACCGCGAGTTCCTCGACCGCGTGCGACGCATCAAGGCGTCGGGCGTCGTCACCAAGGTGAATTGCCTCCTCCGCGAGCTCCCGGACTTCACCTGCCGACCCGGGAAGACCGTCCAGCCCCACCACCGAGGATACATCGACGTGTGTCCGAGCGTGGACTACCTCGAGGCGGCCTGGGACGACGCGAAGTGGGGGCGGCCGTCCAAGGCGCCGTTCCTCGACTGCGTCCTCCATTCCGTCACGGACCCGAGCTTGGCCCCGCCCGGGAAGCTCACCCTCTCCATCTACGCCCAGTACTTCCCCTACGATCTGGCGGACGGCACCTGGGACGAGCGTCGCGAGGAGGTGGGCGACTCCATCGTCGAGACGCTGGCCCAGTTCGCGCCGAACCTCCGGCATGCCGTGGAGGCGCGGGAGGTGATCACGCCCCTCGACATGGAGCGGGAGTGGGGCCTCCTCCACGGCTGCATCTACCAGACGGACATGACCTCGGACCAGCTGTTCTCCCTTCGACCCGTCCCGGGTTGGTCCGGATATCGGATGCCCCTCCGCGGCCTCTACCTCTGCGGGAGCAGCGCCCACCCGGGAGGCGGCGTCACGGGCGCCCCCGGCCGCAACGCAGCCATGGCGCTCCTCGAGGACCGGCGGACCACGGGGTCGTGACGGGGCGCGCGGCGCAGGGTTATGGGACGCGGAGTCCTTGCCCTGGGGAACGGATGGAATCCTCGAGGCCCGCCGGCGGGCGGCGTCCCAAGAACGCAAGCCTGGGCGACGGCCGCCTGCTCTGCGACGTCTGCGGCGCGCCCGCCTACGAGGCACGCTGCAAGATCATCTGCCGCCGATGCGGCTACACGCGGGATTGCTCGGACCCCTGACCCGCTGCGCGGGAGTCGAACCGGGTTTCGGCGTTCGCCGTATCTTTCGTCAAATGACGTGATAATTCACGGCAAGTGATATAAGGGGCCGACTCCCTGGGCCGCGAAGCCGCAAGGGGAATGGCACGATGGAAGCGCTAGAGGCCCGGACGGAATTCGTGCGACGCACCAGGGAGGGCCACCGATTCGCCCCGGACGAGGGGTACCTCCAGGATCTGCTCCAGCTGGAGCGGCTCGCCTCCACGCGCCCGTTGGGACTCGCGTCCCGCATGACCCTCTCCAACCTGATCAGTCGCTACCCGACGGAGGCGGACGCCATCGTCCGAGAACTGGGTATCCGTCGCTTCGAGACCTTCGAGGACGAGCGGCTGCGCTCCTTGACCGAGGAGCGACTCCGGCTCGCAGAGCGCCGACATCCGCGGGGCCGTCTGGAACCGCAGGACGGCCTCGGCCTGTTCGACTTCTGAGGCCCTCCCTCCCGGCCTTCGCCCGTACGGGAAGGTTCGCATTCCACCGCCCCGGGTGGACTTCCGCATATTCCACCGGAATTCTGCGGTCCGAGAAAAGTAGAGTACATTCAATACCATGGTAGGAATCCGCACGGATGGGGCGGAGCCGGGTGGAGCCGGGGGATCCCGCATGGCCACGGTCATCGAGACGCATGAGCTCGTGAAGACGTATGGGGAACTGAACGCGGTCGACCACCTGAGCCTGGGTGTCCGGGAGGGGACCATCTTCTCCCTGCTGGGGCCCAACGGCGCAGGCAAG
>DUJI01000251.1 GCA_013329855.1 Thermoplasmata archaeon
GGCACTCAGGTGTTTGACCACAGCGTCAATCTGACGACGCCGGAGTCTGACCTGCGGATTCAGATCCAAACGGACCCGAGGTATGCGCCGTTCGTCGCACGCGCGCAGCGGCGGGTCGTGCTCGGCGTCGCGATGCCCGTCGCGGCAGTGGAAGACGTGCTCCAGGGCATGTCCATCACGGACATGGAGACGGGCATGCCGCGCCCCGCCACGACGAAGGACCTCGCGGACATCGCGCGCCTCGCCGACGCGCTCGATCCGATCGACGCGGTCTGGCCTCTCGTGACGACGTCGGACGTTCCCGCCCACGCGCAGTTCGCGAACGAGCTCTGGGTGTGCCTGCAGAACACGACGAAGCACATCTTGGGCTCCGCGGGCTCCGGCACCCTGGGGGTTTCCGACGCGAAGACCCAGATCGCGCTCGGGGCCCTCGTGGCCGGAGGCCGGGACGCCTTGGAGAAGCGGCCCCTGTTCTCCATCCTCAGCTGCCCCATCGCGCCCCTGTCCTTCGAGCAGGGGGCCGTGGAGGCCCAGATCGAGTACGCGCGCGCGGGCATCCCGGTCATCGGCATGTCCATGTGCATGGGCGGGATGACCGCGCCCGTCACCCTGGCAGGGACCCTCGTCACCCTGAATGCGGAAGCCCTCGCGAGCCTCGTGATCACGCAGAGCGCGGCGCCGGGCGCGCCCCACATCTACTGCTCCGAGGCCACCATGGCGGACATGACCACGGGGTTCATCGGATACCGCGGCCCCGAGGCGCCCATGGTCTTCACGGCCGCGGCCCAGATGGCCCGGCGCTACGGGCTGCCGCGGATGACGGGGATCATCGGGGTCGACGCGCCGCGTCCCGGCGTGGACATTCCGTTCGGGGAGCTCGCGGCGCTCATGCTCACGACCATGTCGGGGACGGACTTGTGCTCCGGGGTCGGCGGGCTCAACCTGGACGCGGGCTGCTCCCTGGAGCAGATGGTCATCGATGCGGTCAACTGGGAGGAGTACCGCGCCTACATGCGGCCCTTCTCCGTGGACGAGGCGTCCGCGGCCCTCGACGTGATCCGCGAGGTCGGGGCCGGCGGCTCGTTCCTGAGCCATCCGCACACGACGAAACACTTCCGGAGCCAGCTCTTCTTCCGCAGCAAGAAGGCGAAGGCCTATGGCGCGACCATGTCGACGGGCATGGTGGCCGACGCCCGCGACATCGTGCGGAAGACCCTGCGGGAGCACACCGTGGAGCCGCTCGATGCGAAGGCGCTTGCCCGGGGAGACGACATCCTCCGCCGGTATGGGGACGCCGCGCCAGCGCCGCTGTAGTGCACGCTGCGGGCCGACTCAGGATGGCCGCGCGGGGGCCGCCGCCGGTCCACCGTAGCGCGTGATGGTCTCGGCCATCTCCGCGAGCCGGCGGCCCACGCGGTCGTTGATGGAGCCCGGCTCGAAGCCGCCTTCGGGCAGCGCGGCGCCTGCCCGCACGCCCGTGAGGACCTCGATGCCCTCGTCGATCGTGCGGACCGCGTAGACGCGGAACTTCCCGGCGCGGACCGCCTCCACGACCTCCTCGTCCAGCATGAGGTGCTGCACGTTGCTCGCTGGAATCATGACCCCCTCGTCGCCCCGGAGGCCTTTCGCCTTGCAGACGTGGTAGAAGCCCTCAATCTTCTCATTGGCCCCGCCGATGGCCTGCACCTCGCCCTTCTGGTTCACGGAGCCCGTGACCGCGAGGTTCTGGCGGATGGGCACCCCGGACAGGGCGGACAGGATCGCGTACAGCTCCGTGCTCGAGGCGCTGTCCCCGTCCACGCCACCGTAGCTCTGCTCGAAGACGAGGCGGCAGGCCAGGCTCAGCGGCCGGTCCCTCGCGTAGCGTTCCGCGAGGAAACCCGAGAGGATGAGCACGCCCTTCGTGTGGATCTGGCCGCCCAGCTTCGCCTCGCGCTCGATGTCGATGATCCCCTCACGCCCCAAGGCGATACTCGCCGTGACGCGGGACGGCTGCCCGAACTCGAAGTCGCCCAGGCTGAGGACCGCGAGGCCGTTCACTTGGCCCACCCTCGACCCATCCGTGTCGATCAGCAGGATGCCGCGGGCCACCATCTCCTTCGTCTTCTCGTCCGCGAGGTTGGACCGGTACACCTTCTCTCGCAGCGCCTTCCGGATGTGGGCGTCGGAGATCAGGTCGGCCCCGTCTTCCGTGGCGTAGTAGTCCGCCTCGCGCACCACGTCGGAGATCTCGGAGAAGCGCGTGGACAGCTTGGCCTGGTCCTCCGCGAGACGCGAGCCATGCTCCACGACCTTGGCCACGGCCGGCCCATCCAGGTGATGGAGGCCCTCGGACGTGCAGAGGGCGTTCAGGAAGCGGCCGTACAGCTCGACGTTCGTGGCGTTCCGCGGAATCGTCTCGTCGAACTGGGCCTTGACCTTGAAGAGGGGCGGAAAGTCCGGGTCCTCCGTGTAGAGGAGCTGGTATACCGAAGGGTCGCCGATCAGGATCACCTTGGCGTCGAGCGGGATGGGCTCCGGGGTGAGGCTCTTCGTGTTGGACATCCCGAGGCGCTCGCCCGTTTCTTCGATGAGAATCCGACCCGACTGAAGCGCGCGTTTCAGGCCGTCATACGAGGCGGGGTTCTTCGCGAGCTCGTCGATGCGCACGATGAGATATCCACCGTTTGCCCGATGGATGGCGCCGCCTTTGATCAGCGTGAAATCCGTGGAGAGCACGCCCATGCGCGCCTCGTTCTGGACTCGCCCGAAGAGGTTGTTGTACGTGGGATTCGCCTCGTAGACGATCGGGGCACCCTTCGTGTCCGTGTTGTCGGCGATGACGTTGACCTGGTAGCGGCGGAGGATGGACGCCTTCACCTCGGAATCCACGGGCTCCTTGCTCTCCCCGGGAGCCTCGGGCCCCGGGATGGCGAACGCCGGCGCGTTCTCCAAGATGTCGTCCCGGAGGCCCGTCAGGTAGTTCTCCACCCCGGGGACGTCCTTGTAACGGTCCCGCAGCGTCCCGAGCAGGTGGTCGATGGCGAAGTGGACCGCTTGGTCCTGGAGGGCGCGCACCGCGTCCCGGGTCTTGAGGTCGAGCTCGGCGAGCTGCCGCCCGACCTTCTCGAACTTCTCCCGGACCCCGTCGCTGTTCTTCCCGAGCTGATCCCGGACGGCCGGAGGGAGGCCCTGGACCTCCTCCGGGGTCAGGGGACGCCCGTTCCGGGCGGGCACGATGTTGATGCCCGCGGACGTCACCTGGACGGCGAACCCGAGCGCCGCGGCGTCCTTGCCGAACTGCTCGAGTATCTGCCGACGCTGGCCGTCCGCCTCCTTGAGGGCCGCGTCCTGACGGGCGGCGAGATCCTCGCTGCCGAGGGCCGCTGGGACGACGCGCTGGACTTGATCGACGAACGCCTCGACCTCGCTCTGGAACGCACGGACCATCCCCGGGGGGAAGGTCAGGGCGTGCGGCTCGTAGGGGTTCCGGAAGTTGTTCACATAGCACCAGTCCGCCGGTGTGGGCCTTTCTCGGGAGATGGCCTCAAGATAGCGGCGGACGACGACGTTCTTCCCGCTCCCTGGCTCGCCCGCGGCGTAGATGTTGAACCCTTTCCCCTTCACGTGGAGCCCGAACTTCAATGCGCGGAGGGCGCGGTCCTGGCCGATGACCTCGGTCGAGGGGGTCAGGTCCGCGGTCGTATCGCAGTTCACGGAATCCGGGGAGCAGACGAGACGCAGCTTCTCGGGAGGAAGCCCCGCAATCGGCATGGTCGCACCGCGAGCAGCCCACGGCGACTGAAGTACATGAAGTCGAGTGTGCCCGCGACGCTCGATCGGGCGGGAGCCGGCAGAAGCACGGACCTGCGGGCGGCCGGGAACGTCGTCTGCGCTTCAGTCCGCGAGCTTCGCGTCGTACGTGCCCGCCTTAATCTCTTTGGCCGTCTCCTTGGCGGGCTTGCCCTCGACGCTCACACCCATGGAGACGCACGTCCCGACGACCTCGAGGACACGGGCCTTCAGGCTCTGGGCCTGCATGACGTCCGTCTTCATGTTGGCCACCTTGATCGCCTGGGCCAGGGACAGGTTCCCGACGCGCGTCTTGCCCGCGTCGCCGGAGCCCTTCTCGATCTTCAGCTCCTTCGTGATCAGGGCGGAGGTCGGCGGCGTGCCGACCGTGATCGTGTACGCCTTCGTCTTGGGGTCGATGACCAAGGTGACGGGGACCTTCATCCCCTCGAAGGCCTTCGTCTTCTCGTTGATCGCCTTGATGATCTCGACGATGTTCACGCCGAGGGGGCCCAGGGCGGGGCCCAGGGGCGCGCCGGGCGTCGCCTTGCCGCCGTCCACGAGGACATCGAGTTTCTCGGCCATGGGAGGAACCTCAGTGGGGTCGCCTGACCGAGCCGCCCGACATAAACGTTTCGCCTCGCGGGGAGCGCGGGGGCAAGGGTTAACCGGGATGGAGTCATCGGCGCGACCGTGGTCCGGATCGAGCCGCGGACGGGCGCCCTGTTCGGCTTCGCCGCGGTGGCCGTGTGGGTCGTCCTCTACCTCGTCGCGGCGCTCTCCACGCCGGGCTACACGATCACGGGGAACCGACTCAGCGATCTGGGGAACCCGAGCCGGCCCGCGGACTGGGTGTTCAACTCCGCGTGCATCCTGGCGGGCCTCTTCTTCCTGCCGTTTGCCTCGGGCCTGGGAGCGGGCATGCGGGAATGGATGCGCCGCGTCGGCTCGTATCTGCTCTCGCTGGCGGCCATCTTCCTCGTCCTCCTCGGCATCTTCCACGAGGAATCGCCGTACAACCTGCACTTCATCTTCTCCGCGCTCTTCTTCATCCTCTTCATGATGGCCATCAGCCACTACGCGGTCGGGATGTGGCGCAACCCGCGGTACGGCAAGGTCTCGGGGATCCTGTCCGTCATCGCGAGCGGTCTGGCGCTCCTGTTCATCGTCGCGGTGGTCGTGGAGGCTGTGGGTGGCGTCCCCATCGCGGGCGGCGTGGTCTCCAACGTGCTCGAGCACGTCACGGTTTTCGCGGGGCTCGCGTGGGCCGGGTGGAACGGGGTCCGTCTCTTCGCGATGGGACGGAGCCGCCAGGACTAGCGGGCCGCGCCCGGGCTCTGCGTCGGTTCGGTGATCAGAGGGGGGTACGCGGTAGCTGCGGTCGGTGGAGGAAAAGCGCGATTCCGTAGAGGGCAAGGACCAGCCCCAACGTCTGGACCATGCCGGTGACGAAATCGACGAGGTAGACGAGCCTCTGGCCCTCGAAGCTGATGGCGAGAAGCATGACGACGTCGCCTCCGAGGAAGGCCCCATAGCCGGCCACGTAAAGGCCCGCGCCGAGAAGCACCAAGGACGCGGCGCTTCGCCGGGTGCCCGAAACGGGCGGCCGACTCGGGAAGGCTGCGACCGGCTCGGTGCCCGGAACGAAACCGGGTACGAGCGCTCGCTCGCCGACACGGATCCTCAGGGCGATTCCGTACAGCATGAGGAAGAACCCAATGGCGTACACGACCATGCCGATGAACGAGGCGATGCTCGCAAGCGTCGACCATTCAAGGCCGCTCAGGTAGTAGTAGGGATAGTTGATGGCGAAGTAGAGCGTCCATGTGTAACCCAGGGCGTCGCCGACCAGGAGAAGCACGGCACCCGCAAGGACGAAGGTCAACGATCGGGGTCGTACCGAAACCCGGTTCGGCGGGTAAGACTGCATCGCTCCACCGTGCCGAGAAGCCGATGCGGAGGATGATAAGGTCTGGTCCCGACAGTAACGGCTGCTTCACTAGCGCCCACATCGGGGAGTCAAACCTGGCCGCCGCCGGTGGGATCCGGGCGCAGGCGCCTACGTGCTCTCGAACACGGGCTTGATCCGTTCGATGGCCCAGTCGATGTCGGCCTTCGTGATCACCAGCGGCGGGGCGAACCGCACGGTCTTCTCGTGCGTGTCTTTGGCGAGCACGCCCTTGGCCATGAGCCTCTCGCAGATAGGAAGGACAGGAGAGGAAGGAAAGAGGTGGAACTCCACCCCGATGAGCAGGCCTTTCTGGCGGATCTCCTTGATCTTGGGGTTCCGGATCTCCTCCAGCCGCTTGCGGAAGTACGCACCCATCTTCTCCGCGTTCCGCGCGAGCTTCTCGTCGACGAGAACGTCGATCGCGGCCTCGCCGATGGCCGCGGCCAGCGGGTTCCCGCCGAACGTGCTGCCGTGGCTGCCCGGCGTGAAGACGTCCATGATGTCCTTGCGCGCCAGGGACGCGGAGACGGGGTAGAGCCCACCGCCGAGCGCCTTGCCGACGCAGAGCACGTCGGGCTTGATGCCCTCGTGCATGAAGGCGAACATCTTCCCCGTGCGGGCCCACCCGGTTTGAATCTCATCCAGGATGAGCAGGATGCCGTGCTCGTCGCAGATCCGGCGGAGTTCCTTGAGGTACCCGGGCGACGGGATGTTGATGCCTGCCTCACCTTGGATCGGCTCGACCAAGATGCCGACCGTTTTCGGCGTGATCGCCCGCTCCACCGCGCGGACGTCATTGTAGGGCACCATCGTGAACCCGGGAGTGAACGGGCCGAACCCCTTCTTGGAATCGGGGTCGCTCGAGAAACTGATGATCGTGGTGGTCCGGCCGTGGAAGTTGTTCTCCATGACGATGATGTCACCCTCATCCCCCGGTATGCCTTTCGTCTGATGGGCCCACCGACGCGCCACCTTAATCGAGGTTTCGACGGCCTCCGCCCCCGTGTTCATGGGCAGGGCGACGTCCATCCCCGTGACCTCGCAGAGCTTCTTCAGGAACGGCCCCATGCGGTCGTTGCAGAAGGCCCGCGACGTCAAGGTGACCTTGTCCATCTGGTCCTTCGCGGCCTTCACGATTCGCGGGTGCAGGTGGCCCTGGTTGATCGCCGAGTACGAGCTCAGCATGTCGATGTACTTCTTGCCCTCGACGTCCCACACCCACACGCCCTTCGCCTTCGAGATGACGACGGGCAGCGGGTGGTAGTTGTGCGCACCGTAGGTCTCGTCCAATCCGATGTAGTACTTCGCGTCCATGGTTTGATCTCCTTCACGGGAACGACACGCCAGGGAAGAACGACAGGGGCACGAGCCCGCTGACGACCTTCATCGGCAGGTCGGGAATCTCGCTGATCGTGAGGTCCAAGGCGACACCCAGGAGGATCGCAGCCTCCGCGGGGGTCATCCCGAGCTTCTTGCAGAAGTAGCCCATGGCCTTCCGCGCGGCGATGTCCGTGGCCTCGTCCAGGGTCCGCGCCACGCCCATGAAGCCGATGTAGCCTCCGTCGAAGACGTCCTGGACCCGGGCTCGCCGCACCACGAAGGCGGGAGGGTCAAGGTCCTTCAAATCCTTCCGCACGTGCACACGCACCTTGACCTTGAGGGGCGCCTCGATCGCGCTCGAGTAGACTTCGCCGTCCCCCATGGCGAGGTGCGGGTCGCCGAGGAAGAGGCGCGCGCCGTCCGCGTGGACGGGGAGGTAGAGCTTCGATCCCGTGGTAAGATGTTTGCAGTCGAGGTTGCCTCCGGACTCCCGCGGCGGCAGGGGGTTGAACGCGCCCGTCAGGAACGGCGCGGTGGCCACGACCCCGAGGAAGGGGTGTAGCGGCACGTGGACGTTGAACTTCTTCCAGACCGCGACATCGTCCTGGACGTCCCAGAAGACGATGAACGGCTCGAACCGCTCCTCGGGGTAGTCCGCGAGGTTGAACTGCTCCACCTCTGGGAAGATCGCCGTGTAGCCCCAGCCGTGGTGCTCGAAGCCCAGGAGCTCGACCTCGACCAGATCCCCGGGCTCCGCGCCCACGACCCAGATGGGCCCCGCGAGGGCATAGCCCTTGGAGAACTCGAGGGCCTCGATGTCCGCCGCCTTGGACTTCCGCGTGATCGCCCCGCCGCTGAAATCGGGCATCTCGAACTCCAACGTCTTCCCGGACTCCACGGTCAGCACGGGCTTCTCGTCCTGACTGATCTTCCGCAGCTTCACCAGATTCTCGTGCGACTTCCACATGTCCGTACCCTCCCCACACACGCTGCCTGACTCAGCGTTCGATCTCGTCCACCTCGTTGTACCAGGGTTTCGACGTCCCTTTCTTCGCGCGTTTCTGCCACTCCTTGGATTTAGGCTCACGACCGAGGAACTGGAGGAGATGGTCGATGCCCACCCCGACGAGCGCTTGCTCGTCCTTCGACGCGCGACCCTCCGCCGCGAGGTGCTGGGAGAGGCCCTGGAGCTTGCGCAGGTTCGACCGGGCGTCGTATTCGAAGCCCCAGTCCGCGCTGAGCGTTCGCGCGATGTGGAGTCCGTCGATTGCGTCGGGCCGGGAGCCCGAGGCGACCTCGTGGCCGCTGAGCAGCATGAAGAGGTCGACGAGGTCCTTCCGGTTGATCTCGTGGATCTGCAGTTTCTCCAGAACGATGTCCGCGAGGGGGATCGTGGGGAAGTCGAGGCCGAGTCGGTCCCCGTCGACGGAGTCCCGGAACCGCACCTCGTGGCTGAAGCTCAGCAGGTCGTAGA
>DUJI01000173.1 GCA_013329855.1 Thermoplasmata archaeon
CCTGAAGAGCGGCGAGCGTCGGCGGCCCGAGGTCTTGGACAAGTTCCCGCTCTGAAAGCGGCCATCGGGGATGGCTTCGACTCTCGATATTGATTATTCGAGGACAAGGGTTATGGGTGGGGACCCTGCGTTCCCGCGGCGATGGGCCCGGACGTCTGCACGGCCTGCGGGAGACCCATGGCCAAGGGCTACCTGGTCGCAGAAGCCTTCGTCGACGGCGCCAAGTGGATGACGGAGAAGAGCCGCCTCGCCCGGGGCGGTGAGATCCTCGTCAAGCCGGACGGCTGGGGCAACGTGTACATGGACGCCTACCGGTGCACGGGCTGCCGGCGGGTAATCGTGCAGTACTGAGGCGCCAGCCTAACGGGACTTCTTCGCCAGCCGGGTCGTGGCCGCAACGATCGCGGACCCCATCTCGCTGCACTTCGCGGATCCGCCGAGGTCGTACGTCAGGATCGTGCCTTCCCGCAGGACCGCCTCGACCGCCTTCTCCACGACCACCGCGGATTCCTGGAGCGCCCGGTCCTTCTTCCGCCGCCCGAGCCACTCGAGCATCATCTGGGTTGCGAGGATCATGGCCGTCGGATTGACCACGTCCTTGCCCGCGTGCTTCGGCGCACTCCCGTGGATGGGCTCGAACATCCCGTGCTCGTCCCCCACGTTGCCGCCGGCCGCCATGCCCATGCCGCCCTGGAGGACCGCGGCGAGGTCCGTGGCGATGTCCCCGAACATGTTGGACGTCACGGCCACGTCGTAGCTCTCGGGGGAGCGGACGAGCCACTGGAGGAAGGCGTCGATGTAGGCGTAGTCCTTCTCGATCTTCGGATAGCCGGCGGCCACCTCGTCGTAGACGGAGCGGAAGAGCTTGCATCCGGCCGTCACGTTGGACTTGTCCACGCACGTCACGCGGTGCTTGCCGTCCGCGGGCGCGCCGGGGCGGGTCTTCGCGAGCTCGAAGGCGAACCGGATCACCCGCTCGGCCCCCTTGCGCGTGATGACCCGGCTGTCAATCGCGAGCTCCTTGGTCCCGCCGCGGTCCAGGTAGCCCCGGGTCGGCGTGTACAGCCCCTCCGTGTTTTCCCGGATGATCACGAAGTCCACCTTCCCGGGGTCCCAGACCTGCTTGAATCCGTCGTGGACCTTGTGCCGCACGTTCGGGTACAGCTTCGTCGGGCGGATGTTGGCGTAGAGGTCGAGTCCGAAGCGGAGACCGAAGAGGACGCCGATGCCCGCCAGGTCGCCGTTGGGCAGGTTCGCGTTGGGTAGACCGACGGCGCCCAGGAGGATGGCGTCCGCGGTCTGGCACGACTCGAACGCACCGTGGGGCCACTCCTCCCCCGTGTCGAGGTAATGCTGTCCGCCCGCGGGGAACGGGACGAAGTCAAAACTCAGCCCGAAGGAATCCTCGACGGCATGGAGGACCTTGACGGACTCGCGCATGACCTCCGGCCCGGTGCCGTCTCCGGCCAGGAGGACGAGTTTGTACGCCATCGACGCGCGGAAGCGTGGACGCCACATAAGGGTTCGCGAGGAAGCGGCAGGGACGGCACGGGGCATCGCGAAAAGCAACCTTGTTTAAGGTTAACCACGAACGCGGGGTCCGCGGAGCCGGGTGGTATCCGCGATTCGATTATCCGGACTTCGCCGCAAGTTCGGCCCGCAGCTTCGGCACCAGGCCCCCCGCGTTCAGGATTTCCAGGATGTTCGGCGGCAGCGGGTGGAAGGGCATCGTCTCCCCGGACGGAAGGACGACGTGGCCGGCAGCGAGGTCCACCGTGACCGTGTCGCCCTCCTTGACCTTCTCAGGCAGGCCGGGGCACTCGACCACGGGAAAGCCGATGTTAATCGAGTTGCGGTAGAAGATCCGCGCGAACGTGTTCGCCACGACGCACGAGATTCCGGCGGCCTTCAGCGCGATGGGCGCCTGCTCCCGGCTCGAGCCGCATCCGAAGTTGGTCGCCGCGACGATCACGTCGCCGGGCTTCACCTTCTTCACGAACTGGGGGTCCACGTTCTCCATCGCGTGCTCCCCGAGGACCTTGGGATCCGTGGAAGTGAGGTACCGCCCCGCGATGATGTGGTCCGTGGACACGTCGTCGCCGAACTTCCACGCGCGGCCCCTGAGCACGGTCTCCATGGTCACGCCTCCCGCGGGTCCGTGATCTGCCCGTACAGCGCGGACGCCGCCACGGTGTACGGTGAGCCCAGGTAGACCTGGGCCTCCGGGCTGCCCATGCGACCCGGGTAGTTGCGGTTCGTCGAGGAGATGCAGACCTCCTTGGGGCCGAGGACGCCCATGTGGCCCCCGAAGCAGGGACCGCACGTGGACGAGGTGAACGTGGCGCCCGCCTCGAGGAAGATGCCCGCGAGACCTTCTTGGACTGCCTGGCGGTAGATCGCCTGGGACGCCGGCGTCACGATCATCCGCACGCGGGGCGCGACCTGCTCGCCCTTCAAGAGCTCCGCCGCGGCGCGGAGATCCTCGATCCGCGCGTTCGTGCAGGAGCCCAGGAAGGCCATGTCGATCTTCACGCCCGCGACCTCCCCCACGGGCTTCACGTTCGCGGGGTTGTTCGGGCACGCGACCTGGGGGCCCATGGCGTCCACGTCGAGATCGTAGGTCCTCAGGTAGGCTGCGCCCGGGTCCGCATCGAGAGGCTGATACGCCGTCGCGGCCCCTGCGGCTTCCAGATACCGCTTCGTCGCCGCGTCCGAAGGGATCATGCCTGCCTTCGCTCCCATCTCCGTGGTCATGTTGGAAAGGGTGAAGCGCTCGTTCATGGGGAACGCCTGGATCGTGTCGCCGTGGAACTCCACGGCCTTGTACGATGCGCCGTCGTCCCCCGTGGTCTGGATCACCTTGAGGATGACGTCCTTGGCGCCCGTGCGCTTCGCGAGCTTCCCATGCACGCGCACGTCGATCGTCTCGGGCACCTTGAGCCAGAGCTTGCCCGTGGCCATGACGGCCGCGGTCTCCGTCGCGCCGATGCCTGCGGCGAATGCGCCCAAGGCGCCGGCCATGTTCGTGTGGGAGTCACAGCCGATGACCAGCTCGCCCGGGTGGACGTAGCCGCGCTCCACGACGAGCTGGTGGACGATCCCATGGTCCCCCACGTCGTGGAAACGGGAAATCCCCTGGGCCCAGCAAAACTCCCGGATGGCTTGGTGCATCCGGGCCACCTCGGGGGTGGGCGGCGGCACCCAGTGGTCGATGGTCACCACGCACTTGGACGGGTCCCAGATCTTCTTCACGCCGATCTCGTTGAAGGGCTTGAGCGCGAGGGCGAGCATCTCGTGCATGTAGAGCAGGTCCACGTAGCCGTCCACGATCTGGCCCGGCCGTACGGACGGCTGGTGGCTCGCGTGGGCCAGGATCTTCTCCGTCATGGTGTGCGCGAGCATCGGGTCTCCGTTCCTGGGAACAGGCGGGCAGGGTTGATAAGCTTCGCCGTTCGGGTGGCCGTCACATGTCGGGGTCAAGCTTATGGCCGCCGACCGGGCTAGCCGGGCGTGGACAACCGGGCTTCCGTCGCGGGCGTCTTCGTCCTCCTCTGCCTCATCTGGGGTTCCACCTGGCTGGCCATCAAGCTCGGGGTCGAGGCGGTGCCGACCTTCCTCTCGGCGGCCCTTCGGTTCGCAATCGCCGCAGCCGTCTTGCTCGCCCTGGGAGCGGTCTTCCGCCGGCGGCTGCCCGGCTCCCGCTCGGAGTGGGGGGTTGTGGTCTTCGTCGGCATCGTCCTCTTCATGGGCGACTACGGCCTCATCTACTGGGGGGAAGCCCACGGGGTGCCCAGCGGCCTCACGGCCGTCCTGTTCGCCACGATGCCGCTGATGACCGCTCTCGCGGCGCACGTCCTGTTACCCAAGGAACGGCTCTCCGTGCGGAAACTTCTGGGGATCGGGGTCGGATTCGCCGGCATCGCGCTCATATTCCGGGGACAGCTCGCCGACGCGGGCCTCGGGTTGTTCTTCCCCATGCTCGCGGTTGTCGTCGCGGCGGCGTGTGCCGGCGCGTCCACGGCCGCCATGCGAAAGTGGGCCCGGGGTATAGACGGATTCGTGTTCAACGGCCTGTCCATGGGAATCGGGAGCTTGGGCCTCGTCGCCGTCTCCTCGGCGTCCGGGGAACCCTGGACGCTACCTTCGTGGCCGCGTGGACTGGCCCCCATCCTCTATCTGAGCCTCGTCGGCTCCGTGATCGCGTTCGTTGCCTACCTCTGGCTGCTTCATCATGTCGAGGCGACCACGGGCTCCTTCATCCTCCTCATCACGCCCATCGTGGCCCTGGCGCTCGGCTTCGCGGCTGCGAACGAGACGATCGACATGGTGGACGGGATCGGGACCGCAATCACGCTCGCGGGCATCTACATCTCCTTCTCCCGCGTGGCCGCTCGAGGGGCCCCTTCTGCGGGAGCCTCCGATACCCTCACCGACCGGCCCGAGATCAACCCAAACGGCGGAAAGTGAGGTTTTCCGGCTCGACGCGGCCCGCCCTAGCCCTCACCGGAGGCTCGTGCCGGTTTCCTTCGGCGGCTCGAGGCTATACCGGAGGAACTTCGAGTCATGCTCGGGGGGAACCGGGAGCCTTGCGCGTCTTGCGGGGACCCAGAACTCCTCCTCCGTGATCCC
>DUJI01000218.1 GCA_013329855.1 Thermoplasmata archaeon
ATCCTGGAGTGAGAGCACCGACTCCTGCCCCTGGCCGTCCGCCTGTTCGCGGAGGGACGGCTCACGGTGGAAGGGCGCAAGGTCCGGATCGACGCCCGCGGGATCGACGTGCCGCCGGGCGCCTAGGCGAAGGCGTCCAGCGCGAAGGGCAGGTCCTCCAAGCTGCCTAGCCGGAGGTCCGGCGTCACGGTCGCGGCGTCCAGGCCGTGCACCCGCCGCAACCAGGCTACCGCCTCGGGATCGGGTGGAGGCCGACCGAACCGCTCGAGGAGCGCCGCCCGCATCTGCAGGGCCTTCGCCGCGTGGACGTCCTCCACGATGCCCGCGCCCACATGGAGGAGCCCGTGGGGGCCGATGCGCAGCCGCCGAAGCGTCTCGTGGAACGCGGCGGGATCCGGAGTCCTGCGGGCCAAGTCCCTTGAGGTGACCACCTCGTCGAACCACGGCTTGGAGCGTTCCTGCCAGGCGCGCGAGAGCGGGACCGGCAGGTCCGCGAGCAGGACCGTGCGGAACCCGGCTTCCCGCAAGTAGTCCAGGGCAGGCAGGACGTCTCCCTGCCACTCGAGGGAGTCGCCGAAGCGGTCGGCGACCGCCGTTGCGAAGGACTCGTTCGGCCACGGAGCGGCGGTCCTCGGGACGACGGACTCGATGGGTACCTCGACCTGGTCCTCCCATCGCCTCCTCGCCCGCTCGCTCTCATAGCGGGACCAATCCTCCTCGAAGGAGGGAAGCGGGGCGGACGACCCGAGGTCCGCAAGCGCATCGCGAGCCGCGCACCGCAGGGCGGCGGGGCGGACGACCCGCAGGACGCTCGAGGAGCTGAACGTCACGGCCCGGAGATCAGCCATCCACATGGCGTGGGAAGGGAGTCGCGCGGGGGGCATGAAGCTGTGTACACGCGCAGGCACGAAGGCCTCCAACGAACGCCTTCCCCGACGGGCAATGCAAGACGCGATGCGCGAAACGAAAAAAAGGGTAAGGCCGTTGCCACAGTAGAAAAACAGGGAACGGCCTCGTTGTGGAGGGATGCTTGTGGTTGCTATTAGGGTCCGCTGATATATCAATTTTTAGTCAAGAGTGGAAGGTATGTACATGGAGAGATGGGGCGGCGCAAGCGTGATGCACAATGACTCGCAGGGGGCAGGACGGGACCGTGCGCCTGCTCCACCGGCCGGGTGGATTCCCCATCGCAACCCTTATGGCCGAAGGCCGGGTAGGAGCGGGTCAGGCGACGCGATGAAAGGGGTCGGCAAGTTCGGCGAGGTGCTCGCGGGGGACAAGGGCAAGGTCAGCTACGACTCGGTCGCGGAGCGCCTCGACAAAATCATCCTGTCCGGGAGTCAGAAGAAGGCCATCACGGACTTCGTCTGCCGCGAGCTCCGCAAAATCCCGCACTACACGTGGGTGGGCATCTACGAGGTCCAGGGGGACGAGCTCGTCCTCACGTCATGGTCCGGTCCCAGTGCGACCCAGCACGTCCGGATTCCTGTGGGCCAGGGGATTTGCGGGGCCGCCGCCAGCGCGAAGGAAACCATCGTGGTGCCCGACGTGAACCGCGATCCGCGATACCTCCAATGCTTTCTGAACACGAGCTCCGAGGTCGTCGTGCCCGTCCTCAAGGAAGGCGCGGCCGTTGCGGAGATCGACATCGACTCGGACCAGCTGAACGCCTTCTCCCCGACGGACACGGAATTCCTGGCCTGGGTCGCCGGCGGCTTGGCGGGCGTCCTCTGAGGCCCGGGCGCCCCCGCGAAGTGATGCGCCCCGCCCCGGTCACCGGAGGCGGAACTCGCCCCACACACGGATCCAGGTGTCGATCTGGTCCGGCGAGGCGAGGTCGTAGCTCGCCATGAGGCGCGCCACCATGACCGGGTTCGCCACGCGGTACCCGATCCGGTCCTGCGCCCGACCCAGGATCCCTGCGTACTGCATCTTCTTCAGGTGGTGGGACAGGGTGGACGGGGAGACGGGGACGTGACCCAGGATGGCCTTGTGGGACGCGGCCTCCCGCTCCATGAGGTAGGCGAGCACGCGGAACGGCACGGGCTGCCGGAGGTACGCCAGCACGCGCTTCTCGTCCTCCGTGAGCGCGGCGCGTGCCTCCGTGTCCCCGGGGAGCGAGCGCGGATAGTACCGCTTGTACTCCCCATCCATGGACCAGGAGACGAGCTCGTTCTTCTCGAGGAACCGGAGGTGGTAGTCCGCGAGGGTGATGGACAGGTTGAGGGCGCGGGCGATCTCCCGCAGGTGGAATCCCGGATTCGAGCGGACGTACTGGTACAGGTCGCGTCTCGTCTTGACCGCCAGCACATCCTCGTCCATCGGAACCCCAGGAACGGTTCAGCGCCGCAGGGTGAATCCGTAGAAGAGGCCCAGGATGACCAAGTCGAAGCCGGCGGAGATGAGCAACAGCTGGACGAGGTCCTCCCAGCCGCCGAAGAGGGCGATGGTCAGGAAGGCGCCCTTGAGGAAGAAGACCACGAAGGCGGCGCTCAGGAGCATCAGGTGCCCGTCGCGCGCGCGGCGCCACGCGAGGATGGCAATCACGGCCAAGGCGAACGCGAACACGGTGACCGCGGCGAGCAGGACGTTCTCGATGGCGACCATGGCGCCGGATACCGGACCCCTTGGGTTAAGCCTTGCCTACTTCCGTTCCCGCCGCTGCCGGCGCGCGAGGAGCACGGTCCCGGCCACGAGGGCGGCCATCGCGGCCATCGTCGCCGCATAGAGCGGGATGTCGGGCTGGATGCCCGTGGGCGTCGACGGGTGTTCCAGGATGCTCTGGTAGGCCGCGGAGACCACGCCGAGGCTGGGGTCGTGGACGATGTCCATCTGGTCGGGATTCGTCCCGGCGACGACCCGCGGATAGGAGAGGTACAGATCGTAGCCGCCCGTGGTCTCGTTGACCTCGGGTCCCGCCACGTCCACCGGCGAGGACTGCCCGTTGACCTCCGCGTGGTTCGACCACGCGAACCAGGCTGAGGAGGGGATCGAGCCCGAGTCGTTCGTCACGTTCACGGCGCGCTCATCCTGGCTGAACGCGTGCTCGTCGTCCCAGCTCCGGTTTGCCAAGATGAACTGCTGGCCCGGCGTCGTCGAGGTCAGGCTAAGCTGGAGGGAGAGGCGGGTGCCCGTGCGGTTCATCAGGTGGTTGAGCTGGAAGGTCAGCTCGGCCTCCATGGGCGTGAGGGTCGAGCCGGACGGCAGGGTCACGAACCCTTCTGAGATGGTCAGGTTCACCGTGATGTCCATGGTGTTGCTCTGGACCAGGAAGGAGTGGACCACGACGCCATCCGGGGCGGTCGTCTGGTTGTGGACGATGGGGACCTTGCCGAACGCGGAAGCCCCGAGAGATGTGTACGCGATGACCGTTCCGTCGGAGAACTGCCCGTCGCCGGAGGGCACCCACTCCACGAGCCCCGCGACCGTGACCGTGAACTGGCTCGTCACGGGCCCGCCCGCCTTCTGTTCGTAGTCCAGGGAGAACGAGCCGTGGTTGTACGTGATCTGGAAGTCGTCCTGCACGGGCGCGTTGACGGACGCGCTGTCGATTCGGAAGGCCGCCGGGGAGTTGGCCGGGTAGTCAATCCACACCACGGAGCGGCGCGCCTGGTCAGGGCGGCGGGGGAGTCGGGCAGGCCCAGCGCCGCGGCTGCCTGCCGCACGCCGAGGTCGGTCGCGGTGAAGGCGTCCGGGTCGCCCAGTCCGCGCATCGCGATCAGCTCGATCGTCCACGGGCCGAGACCGGGCACCTGCGCGAGCTGGCGCCTGGCCAGCTCCCAGTCGGCGCCGGCGCCGAGATCCACCTCGCCGTTCGCTATGGCCCGCGCCAGCGCGACCAGCGTTCGCCGCCGCGCCGCCGGCATCGCCAGCACGGCCTGGCCGCCCGCGCTGGGGGTGCCGGCCGCGTCGGCGAGAGTCCCCATGTCGGGGAACAGCCTGGTCAGGCCGCCGGCCGGGTCGTCGATCGGCTCGCCGTAGCGCTGGGCCAGCCGCGCGCCGTGGGTCCTGGCCGCTGCCGTCGACACCTGCTGGCCGATCACGGCCCG
>DUJI01000298.1 GCA_013329855.1 Thermoplasmata archaeon
CGGGCAGGACGAGATCGTGGAGCGGCTCAAGGCGTACCGCGAGTCCCGGAACCTCCCCCACCTGTTGTTCGCCGGCCCCGCGGGGACGGGCAAGACGACGAGCGCCATAGCCCTGGCGCGCGACCTGTTCGGCGAGGACTGGAGGCAGAACTACTACGAGTTGAACGCGTCGGATGAGAGGGGCATTGACACTATCCGCACGAAGGTCAAGGAGATCGCTCGCCTCGCGCCCATCGGCGGCACGGACTTCAAGCTCCTCTTCCTGGACGAAGCGGACAACCTGACCGCGGACGCGCAGGCCGCCCTGCGGAGGACCATGGAGACCTACTCCAAGACCTCGCGGTTCATCCTCTCCGCGAACTACTCCTCGCGGATCATCGAGCCGATCCAGTCGCGCTGCGCAGTCTTCCGCTTCCGGCCCCTGAAGCCCGAAGCCATCCGTGCCTACCTGGGTCGCATCGCGAAAGCGGAGAAGCTCAAGATCACGGACGACGGCCTCGAGGCCCTCGTCTACGTCTCCGAGGGGGACATGCGCCGCGCCGTGAACTCCCTCCAGGTCGCGGCCTCCCTCACCTCGACGATCGACGCGGACACCCTGTACAAGGTCGCGAGCACGATNNATCAGCGCCCGAGCGCCCGGGCCCACGCCTTGGACGCGGTGAGGTCCTTGGGCGACGCCGCCACGGACTTCGCGAGGGCCATCAGAAACTCCGGGGCCCGGGTCGCCGCGTACGCGTCCGCGCACGCGTCCGCGAGGAGCAGGTTGTGGCCCTGGTTCGCGAGGGACGAGTCCAGCGCGGCGTGGTGGGCGAGGACCGCGAGGAGACGGTCCGGGGCGTAGCCCCGCGCGAGATGCACGCGGACACGGGCGGCGGCCTCGCGGGACCGCCGGTTCGCCAGGTCCTCCCGGATCCGGAGGAGGGAGTCGCCCTCGTCCCCGGGATCCGTCACCGCGACGGCGGGGAGATGGGGCGCGGGCGAGCGGACGCGGAGCGCCGCCTGGAAGACCGCGAGGAGGCGTTCGCTGGACCGGCTGAACTCGAGGACGAACCGCGCCGCGCGGGCGTACAGGAGGGCGTGGGCCAGCTCGAGGTGGTAGCCTTCGGACGCGAGGAGCCGCTTGGCCGCCTCCAGCGCGATGCCCTCCGCAAGGGAGGAGGCCGCGTACCCGTCCCGGAGGAGCCCGAGGGCCGATTCCGCGCACGCCTCGCCCGAGGCGGCGGCGAGGAGGGTACCGAGGCGCGCGTGTCCCGCGTCGTCCAGGGACCGTCCTCCCGCGGCGAGGGTCTCCAGGTCGATCCCCTCCTTCCCGAGCACGGCCAAGACGGCTCCGTAGGGCTTGCGGTTGCGCTCCCCGTTCATGAGGTACTGCACGGCCGGGCGGAGGAGGATCCGCGCATCCCGGAAGCCCAGGGCGCGGGCGAGGCGCCAGAGCTGGACGGAGATGAGGAGCTTGTGGCCTCCGTCCCCCAGGTCCTCGAGCGCCGCGCGGAAGAGGATGTCGCCCACCATGCGCCGCTCCCAGCCCTCCTCGACGATGCCCAGGAACACGGCCTCCGCATCCTCCGCGGATCCCGCCCGCGCGGCGAGGAGCGCGGACCGGCCCAGATGGGTCACCTCGCCCGAGAGGACGGGGGCCGAGGGCTGCGGGGCCGGGAGCTTCCTCTCCGACGCGACGAGGACGGACGCCTGGAGGAGGGCGAGCGGGACGTCGCCCGGGTCCATGAGGGGCTGCAGGGCGGCGACGGCGGCCAGGGTCGCGAGACCGTGGGGCGCCAGGCCCGCTCCCGCATCGTACCGCGCCGCGGCGGTCCGCGCGGCGACGCGGAGGATCTCCAGGGGCGCGACCTGCGCGTGGACCGCGCGAAGCACCTCGTCCGCGGCGACGTCCGGGCGCGAGGAGGACAGCGCAAGCTCCAGCTCGGCCAGGGGGGATGCCCGGGGGGAAGGCGGCATGGCCGTCGCGGCATCTCAGGTAGCCTTGAAATACCTTCCCGAGATGGTTCGGTTTTGCCCCGGGATGGGGGTCTGCGGGCGCAATCCCTAAGAGAGAGCGGTCCTTGTCGACGCACGGTGGGCTCATGTCGACGCGGTTCGCATTCTGGCGAAGGCAGGAGGAGGAGGTCGCGGGCGAGCAGCACGCGCAGCCCGGGCTCCTCTCCGACTTCATCCTGGGGAGCCAGGACGGCCTCGTGAACGTCCTCGGCGTGATCCTGGGCATCGCCATCGCGGCCCATCAGCAGTTCCTCGCGGGGGGGCTGGCCGACCCGTTCCGCATCGTCGTCGCGGGCGCCCTCGCCGCGACGTTCGCAGAGTCCATCTCCATGGGCGCCGTCGCGTACACGTCGACCCTGGCGCGGCGGGACCATTACCTCAAGGAGCGGGAGCGGGAGGAGCGCGAGATGCGCGAGCTCCCGGACACGGAGCGCAAGGAGGTGCGGGACGTCTTCGAGAACTGGGGCTTCCAGGGTCCCAAGCTCGAGGAGGTCACGGACCAGATCATCTCCAACCCCAAGGCGTGGCTCGAGTTCATGATGGCCCACGAGCTGGGCCTGTCCCCCGTGGAGAAGGCCCAGGCCCGCCGGAGCGCCCTCTTGGTGGGGGTCGCGGCAATCTTCGGGTCCATCATCCCCCTCCTCCCGTTCCTCGTGTTCCCCGCGGACATCCTCCTGGGCATGGCCGCGTCGCTCATCGTGGCCGCGGTGGCCCTCTTCCTGATCGGCTGGTACAAGGCGAAGACCACGGTGGGCCGCCCGGCGCGCAGCGGCCTCGAGATGCTCGTCATCGGCATCCTCTCCGCGGTCGCGGGCTTCCTCATCGCGTACCTCGTGGGAGCCGCCCCGTAAGCGGGTCGGGGCCCGTACGTGCCGCGGGCTGCGGGCGAGAAGGGAGTGCGACGGGCGGGATTCGAACCCGCGCTATGAGCTTGGCAAGCTCATGTCCTAACCAGCTAGACTACCGCCGCGCGGGGGGGACGAATACGAAGGGGGTTGAAAAGGTTGCGGCAGAACGTCGCAACGGATGTGTGGACACCTGCTCCGGCGCGGCCTGCGCACAGACCGGGTCGGCCCGCCGTGACACCGGCGCCCCTCCCATTCTCAAAAGGGGCATTCGCAACGGAACCTTAATCCGCCGCGGCGAGGGGTGGCCCCCGCATCGGCCCAGTCGGCCCGAGGTGCCCAGCCCATGAGGCCCATCGTGCGCATCCGCACAGACGGGGTGTCGCCCGTCGTCGCGGAGATCCTCCTCGTGGCCATCACGGTCGTCCTGGCGGCCGTCGTCTACCTCATGGCGAGCGGCATCCTCACAGGGCACACGGAGTCCGTGCCCGTGGTGGCCTTCGCCCCCGGCGTGACGTTCACCGGCGGGTCGCACAACGTGACCCTGATGATCGGCGGGACGTCCCAGAACCTCTATCCGTTCAACTACGAGTTCAACCTGAAGGTGGATGCCGCGTACGGCGTCCCGACCCAGTTCGCCGCGAGCCGGACCGCCGCGAACGTCACAATCGGCGGGACCCTGTACCGCGTCACCTGGACGGACGCGGACGGGGCGGGGACCGTGACCCAGGGCGACCGGATCGACGTGACCGGGAACGGCGTCTCCCTGCCCGTGAACACGGCGTTCGAGTTCATCCTCCTGTGGCACGACGGGACCACGCTGACGACCGCGTCCTGGCACACGTGAGCGCCGCCCGCGGCGATACCCGTTTGTAGCCGCGGCCCCATCCTCCGCGCGGATGGCCAAGCTCTCCGACATCGGCGAGCGCGAGGCGATCGCCCTCCTGAGCCGGATCTTCGACCGCGGGCAGCCCATCGGCCTGGGCCACGATTGCGGTGTCGTGGAGTGGGGGGAGGACTACCTCGTGATCACGACGGACGTGGTCAACCCGAGGACCCACATCCCCGAGGGCGCGAGGGCCGACCAGGTCGGATGGTACGTCGTCGCGGTGAACCTGAGCGATGTGGCCGCGGCGGGCGCGCGACCCCTGGGGTTCGTCGCGGCCCTCTCCCTGCCCCCGAGCACGGACGTGGACTTCCTCAAGGGACTCGCCCAGGGCATGGAGGCGTGCGCTCGCGAGTTCGGGATCGCCATCCTCGGCGGCGACACGAAGGAGGCCGATGTGATGTCCCTCGCGGGGACCGCGGTGGGCCGCGTGCGGAAGGACCGCGTGCTCCTGCGGAAGGGTGCACGGCCCGAGGACGCCCTCGTCGTGACGGGGGACCTGGGACGCGCCGGGCTGGCGTATGCGCAGCTGGCGGAGCCCGCGACCCGGGCGGAGGGCCTCGAGCAGCTCCTCCATCCCTACCCGCGCGTGCGGGAGGGACAGGCCTTCTCCGAATCCGGCGTCGTGACCAGCTGCATGGACATCTCGGACGGGCTCGGGCTGAGCCTCGCGGAGATGGCGGCCATGAGCGGCCTCTCCTATGCCGTCGAGTGGGAGAAGGTGCCGCTCTACAACCCGCTGGAGGCCCTTCCTCCCGAGCGAGCCAAGGAGTTCGCCCTGTACACCGGCGGCGACTTCGAGCTCGTGGCCACGGTCAGGCCGGAGGCGGTCGGAGAGCTGGCCGCGCGGTTGAACGAGCCGCACCGAGGCGTCCACCACGCGCTGACCGTGATCGGCACGGTGGGGAAGG
>DUJI01000200.1 GCA_013329855.1 Thermoplasmata archaeon
GCCCGCCTCCCTCGGCGAGGGAGACGCCTAAGCGGAGATACGCCTTCGGGTGTGATCGGGGGGTGTTTGGCCACGGCCTCGGTGGCTGCCAGGCGGCCCTCCGGAAGCCGTAGAGCGACCTTAATGAGCACCGAAGCCTTGGATGTATAGCGGTTCGCCTTCGACCGGATTCGAACCCATTCCGCCATAGGTCATGCAGGCGGGCGCTCAATCGCACAGCGTGGGAAGAGGTCATCTCACCGACTGCCGCCTGGCGGTCCGGATGTTGCCACAGGCGAGCGAAGGGCAAGTCTCGATGAACTCTCGCCCGCGAGATTACCGACCTGAAGTCCACGGCGTTCGCGTTGCGGAACGTGGGCGCAACACTGCTGATTCCGGGGGTCATCGCCCTCGGTGTGGTGACCCTGGGCCCTCTCGTCGGTCTCGGTCAATTGGCGCCATGTCACCGGAATCAATTCGAGGTGCCTTTACCTGTCTGAGGGGGAGACCTGGCCGCTTTCGTGCCCTAGCCTCGCGTCTGAGTTCGACCAGCGGGTGGCAGCTCGAAGTGCGTCCAGACTTCGCAATTCTCGCGGGCGAGCATCCTCGAAGAGGGTGTAGCCGAAGTGCTTCGTGCCGAATCTAGCGAGAGCCTCGAGCGCGGGGAGAAGGTCCTCTCCCTTGGGCGTCAGGTCCCACTCCAGCTTTAGAGGATCCTGGATGAAGATCGTTCGTCGCACAAGTCCCGCTCGGCTCAGCTCGTGGAGGCGCCTCGACAGCGTACGGGGCGTGAGACTCTGATTGTGTCGGAGAAGCTCATTGAATCGCCGTATCCGGTAGATCCCCACGTCGCGGAGGAGGGGAAGGGCCCAAGGTCGGCGGAGCATCTCCCACGTCAACTCGATGGGGCAGCCGTGCAAGGGGGGCAAGCGGTCGGTTCGGACGATCCCTCGAGAGCGATCGCCCACCGGGGCGACGTGTCTCGGGGTGGTATCCATGCTGTCCGTTCTGGATTTATATGGCCGGGACGCCTTTGGTGGCATTGTGGGACACATGAGCATCCGTCTCGCGTATGTATTGCTGGCAGTTAGAGACTTTGATGAAGCTATCGCTTGGTACCACGACAAGCTGGGATTCGAGGTGAGGATGGACAATTCGTCCGTGCCCGGACTCCGGTTCGTTGCGATTGCTCCGAAGGGCCAGCCTGGCTGCGAAGTATCGCTGGTCGCGCCAAATCCGAAGATTCAGGGCCCCGAAGGGGCTCGCGAGGTCGCGGAGAGCATCGGGCAGAACCCTCTTTGGGTCATGCACACCGATGACTGCATGCGGACCTATCGCGAGCTGAAGGACAAGGGGGTCAAGTTTACGAGTCCACCAGAGCGACTTCCGTGGGGCGCGTCTGCGATGTTCAACGACCTCTATGGAAACCCCTACAATCTGGTCGAGCGACCAAAGGGAGCCCCGGCCCCCCGACTCGGGCCGTAGGAAGAGGGTCGGCCCCGGGGGGACCAACCTGTGGAAGACAGACCTTTCTCGACGACGCTCTTTCGACCCGAAGGCGTTGGGACGTCTACCTTCGCCCCCATTCCAAAGGCTCAGAGCGCGCGGGCTGGGCTCAAACCCCTGCAACGTGTCCGCGCGACCATCGACGGAGTCGCCATGTCGACGTCCCTGATCGCCCTGGGCGACGGCGTTTTGTCGCTCGTCATTCCGTCTGCGTTGAGGCAGAAGATTGGAAAGGAAGGAGGGGATCGAGTCGTCTTGACGGTCAAGCCCGATCACCGCCCCGTTCGCCTCGTCGTCCCTCCAGCACTCAAGTCCGCCCTCGAGGGGAATTCCAAGGCCCGCGCAACTTTCGATCAACTTGCTCCATCTCGAAAGAAGGCTTACATTCGGTGGGTCGAGTCAGCCAAGCAGCCCGAAACCATTGCACGACGTGTCTCAAGGTCGGTCGAGCTGCTAAGTCAGGGGAAGCCCCTCCGCTAGGCAGCCTCCTCCGTGTCGGATCGACCGTTCGTGGTGGGGTCGTCGCCCTCTCATCGTGAGCACAGGCGTCTGGGGCTATGGATGCCGGTCGGGTGCGAGTCCCGCTGGGTTTGGCCTATGGGTCATGGCACGCAGTGCCGTCGGCCTGCTTGCGGTTGTGGCTACGACCTTCCTTTTCATCCGCACCAGGCACCGCAAGACCTCTCCTTGAGCCACCGCCGACCGAGGGGCGCGAGTTCGTCTCCCGATGGACCTGGAAGCCAATGCGGGGGGTGGGCACGCTCTTGGTCTCGAAGCGGAGCTAACCCCGATATGGGATCGGTCCGGAGACCTGCGAACGTTCGCAACGTACCTCGTCCCGAGTCAAGCCCGGAAAACGGCTGGCAAGCGGGACTCCTCTAGGACGGACTCAAAGAAGCTAATCCCGGACTCTCGGGCTCCTGACGCCTGATGGCTCTCAGAGCGGTACCTGTGCCCAATACTCGCTGAAAATGCCGTTTTACAGGAGGGACTTCGGGATAATCGGCTTTGAACCGAATAGAGGAATGTCCGGCACGACGGGGCGACCGCTGAAGAACCCCTTTCGCACTTTCGCCGAGCGCCACCTCGCCGAGATCGCGCCGTTCCGGTCCGTGGAGACGGTCCGCGAGAAGGGACGGAAGCTGCGGCAGCTCGAGCGGATCGTGGACGAACTGTACGCGCGGGGCCAGATCCCGTCAAGGAACCCGAAGAGGTTCGACGCCGCAACGATTGCGGCCTTGCTGAAGTGGTTCGAGGCCCACGGCTGGGCTCTGACCTACCGAACGCAGTTCTTGAACCACCTGAACGGCCTCCTGCGCCACGTCGGGAACGCAGCGATCGACAGCCTCCGCCAGCGGGGCCTTCTGAACCTCGACCCGGGGCCGCAGCCCATCGTCCCGAAGGACGAGGCGTGGCTGAGAGACGCTCTCCACAAGCTCGAGCCGCTCGAGGGCTGGACCGCGGAGGTCGTCCGGTTCGCCATCCAGGCGTACATCGGCACCGGCCTCCGGCCCAAAGAATTGCGACTCGCAAAGCTGGCGGACCTCGACACCCAGACATGGTGGATGCGGGTCTCCGTCCCAAAGGGTCTGGGCCGTTGGGCGTCCGGTGGCGACCGGATCCTCGTCACGGACGATGTCCGGCCTGCCTTCTTGGACTTCCTCGATCGGCGGGAGCGGCACCTGCGTTCCTTGGGTCTGGACCCGAACGCGGTCGAGCCGCTCGTGCCGAACGTGGACGGCCGTTACTACACCGGCTCGGGCTGGAGCCGGGCGCGGTATATCATCTTCCGCAAGGCCGGCATCGTGGGCGACTACCGCATCCTGAGGCCCTCGTTCGCCAAGGATCTCAAGTCCATGGGCGTCGGGATCGAGTCCGTGTCGAGGATGCTCCGGCACACGTCCGTGACGACGACGGAGAAGTTCTATGCGAGGATGGAGGCCGCCGACGCTTGGTCCGAAGCGGCCTCACGCAAGGCGGCGCGGAAAAACCGGCTGATTACGGAGAAATCCTAAGGGAGTAGGAATGGGTCCGTCCGGATTTGAACCGGAGTCTAGTGGTCCCGAACCACCAAGGATAGACCAAGCTACCCCACGGACCCTCGGGCGGCGCGAGCGTAAGAGAGGCTTCCGTATAAGCGTTATGAGACCCATGGCACGCGTCAGCCGGCGAGCGCAGCGAGATCGACGGTCGGGTCCTCGAGAGGGCCGACGTCCAGGAATTCCCGTCGGGATGCGATGAGCTTCTGAGCCGCGCGCTCCTCCTTGAGCTTGCGGTTGACGCCCAAGTAGGCCATGATGCGCGGTCCTTTCATGTAGAACTGGATGAAGCCTCCCCGGTCGGTCAGCCGACGCTCTCCGCGCAGAATTGCGCGATCGTGGTCGCCGAGGATGCCGTGCACGTGGATGCGCAGCTCGAACATGTCCGAGAAGAAGTAGGGCAGGTCCGTGAACGCGACGTCCCCGGCGGCCATGTTGGCGCCAGCGACCTTGCCGTGGCGCACGGCGACGTCGTAGTGCTCGACGCGCAGATGCCGATCGAAGACCGGTGCGAAGAACCGAGCCACGTCCCCGGCGGCGTACACATCCGGAGCGCTGGTCTGCAGGTGGTCGTTGACCACGATGCCGTTGTCAACCTGGATGCCTGCGGCCTTCGCGAGATCCGCGTTGGGCGCCAGCCCCACGCCAACCACGACGAGGTCGGCGGGTACCGTCGCTCCGCCCGTGGTCTCGACACCCGAGACCCGGCCGTCCCTCCCTAGGAACTTCGCGGCCCGTTCGCCGCACCGGGTCTTCAGCCCCTTGGAGGCCAGGTATTCCGTGACCCATCGGCCGGTCGGCTCGTCGAAGGCCATGTTGAGCAGGTACGGACCCACCTCGATGACCGTCGTGTCGAGACCTTTCATCACGCCGGCCGCGGCGACCTCGCATCCGATGAATCCGCCGCCGACCACCACGAGCTTCCTGGCGTGGGCCATGGCCGCCTTGAGCGCGTCACTGTCCTCCAGGGTCCGCAGGTAGTGAATCCCGGGGAGGTCCGAGCCCGGGAGGGGCAACCGTCGCGGCGTCCCGCC
>DUJI01000135.1 GCA_013329855.1 Thermoplasmata archaeon
CCGCGGTGATCGGCGCTGCGACGATCCGGCTCAACGGGGGGAATCCGACCCTCGCCGACGGGCTGCACATCGCGCGGCAGAACGTCGGGAGGATCTTCCTCTGGGCCGTGTTCGCGGGCACCGTGGCCATGATCCTCCGTGCGATCCAGGAGCGGCTGGGCTTCCTCGGCAAGATCGTCATGGGTCTGGTCGGGATCGCTTGGAGCCTCGCCACGTACTTCGTGGTGCCCGTCCTCATCTACGAGAAGCTCGGGCCCTGGGCCGCCGTGAAGCGGAGCGCCCATCTGTTCAAGACCACCTGGGGCGAGACTCTCGTGGGCGGCTTCAGCATGGGGGCCATCTTCGTCCTCGCGGGCTTCGCGGGCGTGCTCCCGATCGTCCTGGGAGCCGTCCTCGCCGGGGTGGCCGGCCTCCTGATCGGCCTCGTCGTCGCGGTGGTCTACTGGATCATCCTCGGGCTCGTGGCGTCCGCCGCGAGCTCCATCCTCATCGCCGCATTGTACCGGTACGCCACGACGGGCAAGGTGGCGGAGGACTTCCAAGGCCTTCCCATGTTTGGCACGGCCCCGCCGCGCCCGGGGTACGGGACGCCGCCGTGAGTCCGCGACCGCGTCCGAACTGACGGGGAATCTCGCTTCCGCCTTCCCTTTTCATAGTTCAGAGCACACTTTTTTACCGGCAGCTTTAAGAAAACTTCGGCCTAAGAGCAGCCCGCAACTCGGATGCGGGGCATCGCCCCGCGCGGAGTGCAGACATGGACCAAGACACCGACAAGGACCGACGAACCGAAGAGGCGCGAGATGGAGCTCTGGCTCGCATGCGCCCTCCTCACGGTCGTGCTCTACGGCCTGGGCGAGGGGCTATCCAAGGAGCCGACAGTCCGGCTAGGTCCAGGCCGGATGCTCGCCCTGTATTCTCTCTATAGCGTCCCCATCTACGCCGGCTGGTTCTTCATCGGGAACGGCGGCGGATCCCTGTCCGTCACCGGCGTCGCCTTCGGTGTGGCCTCCGCGCTCTGCGGGACCGTGGGCAACATGCTCTGGTTCATGGCCATGGAATCCGGCGAGGCGTCCGTGGTCAGCGGCTTCACCGCGGCGTATCCCGTGGTGACCGTGATCGCCGCGGTCGTCGGCCTCGGCGCCACCCTCCTTCCGCTCCAGATGATCAGCATCGCCCTACTCATGGGGGCCACGGTCCTCCTGGGCTGGGTGGACGAGGCACCCCGGGAGTCGGCCAGCCGGGCGTGGCTCGCGCCCATGATCTTCGCGGTCCTGCTCTGGGGAGCGTGGGGCGTCTTCGAGAAGCTGGCAATCGCCTCCATGGGCTTCGCGGGCAACGCGGGGATCTACGTCCTCGTCTCGACCCCGATGATGCTCGCGCTCGGGTGGCGGGAGTCCCGCAAGCGCGGACCCATGGACGCCGCCGACGTCCGCGCGGCCCAGCCGACCCTCGTGCTCTTCGCCATCGCGGGGATCACGATCTTCCTGGCCATCGGCCTGGGACCCCTGGCGGTCGTCGTCCCCCTGACCACGGCCTATCCCATCGTCGCGATCCTGTTCCGCCGGTACTGGATGGAGGAGGAGATGACCCGCGCACAGAAGTTCGCCGTGGGGCTCGCCCTCGTGGGCGCGGCCCTCGTCAGCCTCTGAGCCGGACGGCCCGGCCGCACGTCAAGGTTTAAGCGTGAGGCGCAGGTCGTGGCCGCGTGTTCCGCTTCTGGAGGAACTTCCCGTTCATGGTCGGCGCGGGTCTCGTGGTCGGCCTGGCCACGGGAGGTTTTCCGGCGGACTTCACCGGGCCCATCCAGCAGGCCACGCTGGTCGTGGCCATGGCGTTCTCCCTCACGGAGATCTCCTTCCGCGGCATCTCCCCGGGTGAGGAGCTCCGTGGCCTCGTCCTGTCGGCCGCGATGACGTACGGCGCCCTGGGTGCGCTCGTCATTGCCTTCGGCCTCCTGTCTCCGGACCCGCAGATCCGCAGCGGCTGGGTCCTGATGGGGGCCGTGCCCCCTGCGGTCGCCGTCATCCCCATCACCTCCTTGTTGGGGGGGAACGTGCGACGCGCCCTGATCTCGGACGCGGTCCTCTACTTCGTCGGGCTCGCCACGGTCCCCGGGCTCATACTCCTCTTCCTGGGGGAATCCGTTCCCGTGGAGGCCCTGGCCCTCCAGACCCTGCTGCTCATCGGGGTGCCTATCGTCCTGTCCAGGCCCCTGCGGGCCTGGAAGCGGGTCCACGAGGCGCGGCCCGTCGCGGTCTGCGTCGCCTTCTTCGTCCTCGTGGCGGCGATCGCGGGCTCCACGCGAAGCACGCTCCTGGGTGAACCGAGCCTGGCGGCCGGCCTCGTGGTCCTGGCCTTCGCTCGGACCGCCGGGTTGGGACTTGTGATCCTGGCCGTCGCGAAGCTCCTCCGGTCCCCGCGGGAAACGCAGATTGCCGCGGTCACCTTCGCGGGATTCAAGAACCTGGGCCTGACCGTGGTCCTCGCCTTCACCCTGTTCGGGGCGTTGGCCAGCCTCCCCGCCATCACGGCTCTGATCCTGGAGATCGTGTGGATGAGCCTGCTGCCCTTCCTGTTCCGGGTCCCCGCGAAAGGAGTCACCGAGATTTCGGAGTAGCCCACGCACGTCAACGGGGGATGACCCGCGAGCCGAAGTAGTACGTGATGACGAGCGAGAGGCCCTGCTCGACCGTGCCGCCGAACGCGATGGAGAACCCCGTGGCCATCGCGTAGCAGGCGAAGAGTGTGAAACCGAGAGCGCCCGCGGCGCTCAGGTCGCGGAACGCGGTCGCGAGACGCCGCCGCGCGTCCGTTTCATGGGCTCGCCGATGGAAGAACCAGGAGAGGCTGAGCCCGAGAAGGTATCCCCCGAGCACCTCCCAGATCTGAACGAGCTCCGGGGGGAGCTGGTCGAAGGGGAGGCCGCGGTACAGGAACCATCCCGCGAGACCCGCGAATCCGGCGAGCAGGAGCCCCCGCACGATTCGCGGACGCCGCGTGCCTGACGGGGTTCCTCCGGCGCTTCCGGACGAAAGGGTTGTCCCGTGGGAGCCGAAGTAGAACGCGATGCACACGACGACGGCGTTCACGAGCACGGTGGGCGCGATCGAGTCGCGGTTCAGGAGGTACCCGAAGGTGCCCATGAGGACGACCGCGAGGAGTCCGTGGACGGTTCCCCGGGGGAGTCGCAGGGGCTCCGGAAGGGGAGCCACGGGAGGCGCAGCAGTGGCGGGCGCGGCCATGGGTCCGCATCGACCGGCCCTACGCTTAAGAATGCCGGACCGTCACAGCTCGCCGATCTCGTCCCGGGAGATGATGAGCCGCTGGATCTGCGACGTGCCCTC
>DUJI01000197.1 GCA_013329855.1 Thermoplasmata archaeon
CGTGCCGGCCGTGTCCGCCGCGGTCGTCCCTCCGGTCGTGTCCCCGATCTCCGCCCCGGCCTCCGCGACCGAAATCGCGGCCTCCGCGGTCCTCCCTCGGCCGGCGCTCGGGGACCTTGCCGCCGCCCAACTCGGTCGCAGGCACGTCCAGCTTGAGGTTGTCGTAGTCCCGCGCCGTCTTGCGCCGCTCCGTGCGCTCGCAGCGGGGGCAGAAGAGGTCCCGGCCGCGCAGCTCGAGCGGCCCTCGGCACACGCCGCAGAGGGCCTTCACGACGCCCAGGTCCGGCTCCGCCGTCGTCAGCTGGACGGACGGCTTCGTCTGGATCACCTTGGCGCGGATGATGTCCCCGAGGTGGTACATGTCCCGGATGTCCTCCGTGTACTCCTCGGACACGTTGGAGATGTGGATCGTCCCGTCCGTCTCGCCGCTGATCTGCCGCGAGCGGCCGTGGATCGCGTTGACCGTGGCCGTGGCCATCATCCCGCGGATGTCGTCGATCACGCCGTAGACGATATCCCCGACCTGAAGCTCCGCGGGCGGGTTGAAGGGGCGCACGCGTGCGACGCGGCTCACCTCGTCCAGCTGCAGCACACCCGGGGTCGAGGCGAACACGAGACCGTTCTTCTCGTACGTCCCCTCGCCCGGCTCGAACTCCTCCGCGACGGCGATCTGGTCACCCGGGAGGACCATCTTGGGTTCCATGCCTCTTCCTCTGTTCTCCGGACCCAAGGAGAGGCCCTGTATTTAGCCCTTCGCGGCCTCCGTGCGGAGGAGGACGACGGGGATCCTCCGGACCTCGTCCCGGTGGAACCGGAAGGCCCGGGGCAGGGGGAACGCGTAGTCCACCCGGTCCGTGATCCGACCGCCGAGGGACTCGATCCGCCGCCGGACGAAGTCCTCCGTGACCCCGTTGTGGAAGCTGTACACCGTGGAGGCCACGGCGAGGGCCCGGTCGAGGAAGGGGAGGTCTGCATGCCGGGTCTGGGAGCCGAAGGGGGGGTTCATGAGGACCGTGTCGAACGGACCCTCGACCGCGGAGACGTCCGCGTGGCGCCAGGTGATGCCCACGTGCGCACGCTTCGCGTTCCGCTCGGCCACCTGGATGGCCAGGGGATCCAGATCGACCCCGACGACCTCTCCGGCGCCCAGGAGCTTCGCGGCGATGCCCAAGACCCCGTTGCCGCAACCCGCATCCAGCACCCGGTGGCCCACGATGTCCCCCTTCCCGTGGGCGATGTAGGCCACCTCCGCCGCGAGGCCCGCGGGTGTCGGGTACTGCTCGATGTCGGGCCTCGGGGACGGGACGGCCTCCAGGGACTGCAGGATCCGCTCGAGTTGGACCTTCTTCAACGGCCCGCCGCGGCCGGACAGGGGCCCTCACTCCTCGAGGGGCGACGAGGTGGCCCGGCTCGCCTCGACCCCCTTCGGGGTGATCGTGGCGGTGAAGTCCGCGGGGCCGTGCCAGGCGAGGACGATGAGGGCCTCCTTCTCCAGGCCTTGCAGCTCCCGCTGCAACTCGTCATAGCTCACGCCGCGGAGGATCTCGAAGAACTGGGTCTTCTTCAGGCCGATGGTCCCCCGCTTCGCGAGGAGGAGCAGGATCTTCTCCCGGAGCCCGCGCTCGACGGCCCGGGCCTTCTCCGTGCGCAGGGCACGGTCGACGATCTCCACGGCCAGCGCATTGAACGCGTCGTCCACGAACTCGCCCGTCTTCGCGGAGGTCATCACCCAGGGGGCGGAGAAAGGCTCCGCGACGTTCTGGATCTGCTCGTCGGAGACCGCCCTCCGGTCGAGGAGGTCCCGCTTGTTCACGATGATGTAGACGGGCACGTCTCCGGCAATCTCCAATCCCGACGGGATCCAGGAAGAGAGCGCGGTCAGGCTGTCCAGCCGGGTGACGTCGCAGACGGCCATGAGGGCCTGGGTCCCGTGGAAGTACGTCTCGCGGACCAGGTCGCGGAACCCGTGTTGCCCCATGATGTCGAAGATGGACATGTCCATCGCGATCTCGAGGTCAGGCCCGTAGGGAACCGTGAGCTCGATCTTGCTGACCTTGGTGCCGATCGTGTGCAGGTACGTGTCCTGATACTCGTTCAGGACGAACCGGCGGATCAGGGAGGTCTTGCCCACGCCGCCCTCCCCCATAAGGACCAGTTTCGTCTTCATCCGGCGGACGGTGGGCATGGTGGCCTCACGACGCGCCCTGTCATCCGGCCACGCCGTATAAGGCATTTCGCCGCTACTCTTGCGAGCCGTACGGTCGGACGCGAGCGTCGAACCCGGTTCGGGAGGCCGCTCTGTCCACAACGGCAGGCGGAAGCGGCGATGGAGTCTCGGGACGCTGAATTGGAGGCGGGGGGCGCCCGCCGTGACGCTAGCGTGGGAATCAGCATGTCGTCTGCACGCGAGCGGAACCGTTCCACCTTCTAAGAATAAGAATCAGCACGAACGGCGAAGCCTTTATCCCCGCACGGAAGCACAGTGCGAACGTGCACATGCGCCCCTTCGGTCCCCAGATCGCGGTGCCCAACTGGCTCATCGAGTGGTCCAAATCCCGTGACCTGTTCTTGTCCATGGCGCACAACCCGTGGGTGTACCGGCCGAACTGACGCGTGTGGTCC
>DUJI01000033.1 GCA_013329855.1 Thermoplasmata archaeon
GGCGGGAGGGCGGACCGGACCCACACGTAGGCTCCGCCCGAGGCGTCGGGCCGGCCCGACGCGAGCTCCGCGTACGCCATGCCGCCCAGGAGGGCAATCCCGGCCGCGATGGCCAAGCTCACGAGGGAATAGCCCCCCGCGACGCCGAACGTGGCCCCGAGGAGGAGGAAGGCCGCCGCGCCCACCATGCTGCCGACCGCGGCCATGCTGACGTCGAAGAGACCTAGGTCCCGCGTGACGCGGACGCGCACGGAGTCCGAGACGCGGGGAGAAGTGGCCACACCCGGAGAATTTGCGGCCGCTACTTGAGGCTATGGAACGGGTCACGCCTCGGCCGAGGGGGCGCCCTTGGCGATCGTCTCCCCGAGGCTCCGGAAGACGTGCTCGACGTTCTCCCCCGTCTTTGCGGAGGAGTAGAAGTACGGCGCGTCGAAGGCCTCCGTGGCCTGCTTGATCTGCTCCTCCCCGAAGGCGGCCTGGTCCTTGAGGTCCATCTTGTTCACCGTGAAGACCACGGGGATCTCGCCGACCGTCCGGAAGACGGATTCGACCCAGGAATCCAGGTCCTCCAGGGTGTCGTAGCGCGTGATGTCGGCCACGGCCAGGATGCCCTGGGCCCCGTGGAAGTACGCCTCGCGCAGGAGCTCGCGGAAGCCCTTGGAGCCCATGATGTCCCAGATCGTCATGTCCATCTGCACGGGCTCCGCGCCCTTGGGCTCCAGGAGCATCTCCTTCTTGGAGACCTTGGCCCCCAGGGTCACGATGTACCGGTCGTCGTACTCGTTCAGCACGTAGCGCTTGATCAGGGAGGTCTTCCCGACGGCGTGCTCGCCGACCAGGCAGACCTTCACCTTCATGCGACGGGGCTCGCTCATCGGGGTCCGGCTGCACGGAGGAACACGAGAATCCCTCCGTTGCGGGATGCAATTCGACAGGCGGTATATAGTCGTTTGCGGCTCAATGGTCGAGATTGAGTCACACGGCCGTCGCGACGGCGACGGCGCGAACGGACCGCCTGGCCCTGAGGGATGCGGCCGCGTTTCGCTCCCGGGCTCCCAGGTCGAACGCTTGAAATAAGCAACCCACGATGCGCGCGCGTGGACGCGTTCGCGGTCGCGCGCCTCGTCCTCGGCGCCGGGTTCCTCGCGGTCGCGGCCTTCCTCGACGTCCGCACGCGGCGGGTGCGGGATCTTCTCTGGATCGCGTTCGGCACCGTGGGCCTCCTGGTACTCGCGCTAGATATCGCGACCTCCTTCTATGCTGCGAATCACTGGCTCCTGCTTGGATCGGCGGCCATCCTGTTCTATGCCGTGTTCTACGGCAAGCCTATCCTCGACGAGGATGGCGTGCATCTGAAGCCCGCCCGCCTTCTCGTGCTGGTAGCCGCCGCTACCGCATGGTTCGGCGGCGTGCTTCTCCCGAATCCTGTGGACACCATGATGCTTCCCGCCTTCGCACGGGTGGTCCCCATCCCGGAGCTCGCGTCCGTATCCGTCCTGATCCTGATCTACCAGCTCTTCTACCAGACGGGACTGCTCCGGGGGGGCGCGGACGCGAAGGCCATGCTGGCCCTCACCATTCTCGTGCCGCTCTACCCGGACGCCTCGCCCTTCCCGCTCCTGACGGTACCCGCAAGCGTCCGGAGCACGATGCAGCTCCTCTTCCCCTTCTCCCTCACCGTCCTCGTGAACGCGGCGATCCTCTTCCTGGTCGTGCCCGTCGCCTACCTGATCGTGAACGCGGTCCGCGGCGACCTCGAGCTGCCCCAGGCCTTCTTCGGCACGAAGGCCTCCCTGGACCATCTCCCGCCCCACGTCTGGCTCATGGAGCGGGTGGACCGCCGCGGCGAGCGGGTCGCGGTCCTCTTCCCCTCCCACCGTGCGGACGAGTCTGAGGAGGTCACGAAGCTCCGGGCCGCGGGCGCGGACCGCGTGTGGGTCCAGCCCAAGGTCCCCTTCATGGTCCCCCTCCTCGTGGGCTTCCTCCTCGCCTTCTTCGTGGGGAACCTCATGCTGGGCTTCCTGACCGCCGTCCTGCCGCACCCCTAGACCAAAACCCTGAAATACCGCGTCCACGCTGGGCGGGCTCAGCAGTGGTTTGACGGCCATGGCGGCGGGGATACACCCGGTCCCATCCCGAACCCGGAAGTTAAGCCCGCCCACGTTCCCTGCGGTACTACGGTGCGCGAGCCCGTGGGAAGCCCGCCCCGGCCTGACCGGGGCTTGGACCGGCGGCCTAGGTACGCTAGCCGTCCATCCTTGTGGTGGACGACGAACCGTGCCGCTCTAACGGCCGCCGGTTCATGGAACGCTGTCAGCCACTCTACCCTTCTTTTGCCGCCTCCTGGAGGCGGCGTGCGCGACGGCGACGCAGGCCCAGGATGAGGATGGGCACCGCGAGCACGAAGAGGAAGTCACTGAGCTCGGGGATCGCAACGATCGCGGAGGAGGAGCTCCCCCCGAGCACGAAGCCCCGGAGGGACGTGTAGTTCAGGTAGGCCCAGTTCACCAGGTTGCCCGTGGGCGTCCCCGCGTCCACGGTGGCCGTCAGGGTGATGCGGTAGTTCCCTGGCGCCACGTTGGTGAAGTTCCAGTAGTACGTGCGGCCGCTCACGGCCGACGGGGCGGGGTTGCTGCCCGCATAGGTCAGGCCGCTCGGCAAGGTGTCCTGGATGCTCACGCTGCCTGCGGCCGAGGAGCCCGTGTTGTTGTAGTAGATCGTGTAGGTCACGGTCTGGCCCGCCGTGGCGCTCGCCGGCGTGACCGTCTTCACGACGGTGATCTGGGGCCTCGCCACGGTGAAGTTGGCCCAGGCCAGTCCGCTGCCTTGCATCGCGCGTAGCTGGTCCGTGTAGGCGAGCGTCGCCTGGTTCACCTGGACGGATCCGTCCGCACCGTTGCCGTTGACCTGGACGGTCACCGTGAGGCTTCGCGTTCCCGGGGCCACGTTGCTCAACGCCCAGGAGACCGTGGATCCGGATACGGAGGCGGCCGCCGGGCTGGACGTCACGTAGGACACGCCGCTGGGCAGGGTGTCGTTGACCCAGGCCAGCTTGGCCACGCCGTCCCCCGTGTTGTTCACGTAGATCGTATAGGTCAGGTAGTCTCCGGGCATCCCGCTGCCCGCACTGGCCGTTTTCACGACGCTCAGCACGGGCCGGGTGCGGTCGTTGGGCCGGCCCTGGCTCGGGACGTTGGACACATACCACGGCGTCCCGCCGTTGAACGAGGACATGGGCTGGCCCGTCAGGGGGTCCTTGAGCCGGGCCCAGGGC
>DUJI01000124.1 GCA_013329855.1 Thermoplasmata archaeon
TCGTCGGCGGCCATCCTATAGCCGGTACCGAGCATTCGGGGGTGGAGGCATCCTTTGCCGCCCTTTATCAGGGGAAGCGCTGTATTCTTACCCCAACCGCTCATACCGATCAGGGTGCCCTCGTCAAGGTTATGAGGATGTGGGAAGCCGCGGGCTCCGAGGTGATCCTGATGGACGTCGTGAAGCATGACCGGGTGGTGGCGGCCATATCCCATCTTCCCCACATGGTCGCCTATTCCCTGGTCAATGCCGTCGAAGGGTACGACCGCTTCGACGAGAGCATTCTCAAGTATTCCGCGGGGGGGTTCAGGGACTTTACCCGGATCGCCTCGTCCGATCCCGCCATGTGGCGCGACATTGCCCTGATGAACCGGGATGCCATTCTGGAGATGATGGACTCCTTCAACGGGTATTTTGCCGAGCTTCGCTCATTGGTGGTGCAAGGTGACGGTGAGGGGATGCGGCGGTTTTTCGAGGAGTCGAAGAACAGTCGGGACGGGATTTTGTGAAAATCGGTTGAGTGGTTGAGCACCACTTGACGTTTCGCCAAACAGAAGAGGACACCCGATTGCAAAGCTATACCGTACACCCTGCCAAATCCGTTAAGGGCGAAATAGCCGTTCCCGGGGACAAATCCATTTCCCACCGCTCCATCATGTTCGGCTCGATCGCCCGCGGCACCACCAGCGTGCGGGGCTTTCTCAGGGGTGAGGACAACTTCTCCACCCTGAACGCCTTTCGCGCCATGGGGGTTGCCGTGGCGGACGACGGTGAGACACTGCGGATCGAGGGGAAGGGGCTGCACGGCCTCGCCGAGCCTTTCGACATCCTGGACTGCGGCAATTCGGGCACGTCGATGCGGCTGATGACCGGCCTCCTTGCCGGGCAGCGCTTCTTTTCCGTCCTGACTGGCGACCGTTACCTTCGCAACCGGCCAATGAAGCGGGTCCTTGAGCCGCTCTCCCGGATGGGGGCGGCCATCTTCGGCCGCGCCGGCGGGGACCGGGCTCCCTTGGCCATCGTCGGGAAAGAGCTCACCGGGATCGACTTTGCCTCTCCGGTGGCGAGTGCCCAGGTAAAGTCGGCGCTTATGCTGGCGGGACTCTATGCCGCGGGCACAACTACCATCACCGAGCCCCACCTCTCCCGCGACCATTCGGAGCGGATGCTCCGCTTCTTCGGGGGGGACATCGAGACCTTTGCCGGCGGGGTCAGGGTGCGTGGCGGCCGGGAACTGGAGGGGCGCGACATCGTTGTGCCGGGGGACATCTCGTCGGCGGCGTTTCTCATCGCCGCCGGCCTGTTGGGCGGCCGCGAGGTCGTGATCGAGGGCGTGGGGACGAATCCGACGCGCGCCGGAGTGCTGCGGGTGCTGCGGCGCATGGGCGCCCCGCTGGTGGCGGCGCCCAAGGGCGCGGCCCGCGTGCTGCGGATCGACGAGGAGCCGAACCCGCCCCACGTGTTCACGCCGTCCCAGCTCTACCAGCTCAACGCGGCCATCGAGGACCACGTGTCCACGACGGAGGCGCCCGTGGCCTACGCCGCGGGTCTCCAGCGGCTGGAGGAGGTCCACGGGCGCTCGGACCTCGAGGCCTGGGTGCGTCACGTCGGGTCGAAGTGCGAGGCCCGGGGAGGCACCCTGGTCCTCCGCGGCCTCCCCGCCGAGGTCATCTCCGACCTCGAGGCGGGACTCGGCGTCGCGGGCACCCAACCCGGACTCCAGGGCATGCTGGAGTCCCTGGCCAACCCCATCCGACGCGCCATTGTCTCCTTCGTCTTCTCCTCCGGCCCCGTCTCGTACTCCGCTATCCTGAAGATGAACTTCGTCGACTCGTCCTCCAAGCTCTCCTTCCACCTGCAGAAGCTCCAGTCGGACAGGCTGCTGACCAAGACGGAGGGGGGCGCCTACATCCTCACGGACGAGGGCCGCCAGGCGTGGCGCGTGGTCCGCGCCCTGGGGGATGAGCGCCGCCGTCCCCCCATCTTGTTCCAGCCCGCCTGAGTCCCGTGCGTGTCGCTGTCAACCACGCTGGACCAAGGCCTATAAAACCCCCCTCCCGCATCGAAGTCTCCCGTGCAGGACGTGATCCCGCTGGCTCCGGAAGTTCGGGTGCCCAAGAGCCGCCTCCTGATCGTGGACGACGACCAGGGAATGCGCGAGAACCTCGCGGAGCTCTTCGGATCGCTCGGGTACGACGTGCGGACCGCGGCGAACACCCCGGAGGCCCTCGCCGTCCTGGACGAGCAGGACGTGGACCTCCTCCTGACGGACTACAAGATGCCCGGCCCCACGGGGGTCGAGCTGATCGAGGCGGCCCGGAAGCGCCGGCCGGGCCTCCAGGCGGTCCTGATGACCGCCTTCGGAGACAGCTTTACGGAGATCGAGAGCGTCCGCCGCGGGGCCGTGGGCTACCTGAACAAGCCCTTCGAGGCGGACGAGGTCGTGGCCTTCGTGGAGCGCATCCTGGCGCTGCGGGGGGACTGAAGCGTGCAAGCCTTGGAAGTGAGCCAGACCGTGATGGACCCGTACAGCGCCCGCATCCTGCTGGGCACCTGCGAGACCGCGGCGTCCGCGTTGGACCTGAGCCGTCGGTTCGGGATCCCGATCGCCGCGTGCTACCGCCGGATACGGCAGCTCGAGCAGATGGGCCTCGTCTACTGCGAGCGCGCCCTGCCCTCCCGGAACGGGAAGGGCCTCCAGCTGTTCCGATCCCGGCTCAAGTCCGTCCGCATCAGCCTGGAAGAAGGGCGGCTCAAGGCGAGCATCGTGATTGACGACGGCCGGCAGCCCCTGGCCGCGGAGCAGGTCATCAACCTGAACGAGCCCCGCCCCAACACGTAGCCTCGTTCCGCCCTCGGTCGCCGCGGGAGCCTTCCACCGGGCTAGGCCACGCTCGCATAGCGGTCCGCCGTGACGAACCCGCGGTCCAGGACCCACGACCTCAGGGAGCCGTATGCGAACTCGGCCAGGGGCTCCAGGTTCACGACGTCCTCCCGGTTGTACGCGATGAGGGTGTCCAGGGCGTCGTCGTTCCCCGACTCGTACTCGGCCCAGAGGCGCACCGCGTCGAAGCCGCTCATCCCCGCGGTCTCGTCGCTCCGCTCGATGCCCAGTCGTCGCTCGATCTTCTTCAGTCCGCCCCAGAACCCCAGGCGATGGAGCGGGTTCATCAGATCCAGGTGGAGCTGGTCGAGCCGCATCCGCGGGAACGCGCGGCGCAGGAACGGCACGTCGAACCGGGAGCCGTTGAACGTGACGAGGAGCCGGACCTCCTCCAGGGCGGCGGGGAGGTCCTCCAGGTTCACGTCCTTCACGAAGGACCGCGTCCTCCGGCCGTCGTAGAGGCCCACGACGGTCACCGCGTCCCGGCCGAGGTCCAGTCCCGTGGTCTCGATGTCGAGGAAACCGACCGCCGCGCGGAACTCGGGCCAGGCCCGCCAGTGCTCGCGGAGCGGAAGCCGCACGGCGAAGTAGCGGTACTTCCCCCGGCAGAGGGCGTCCTCCGACCGGCCGATCTCCTCCTCCAGGACGGACCGCAGGTGCCTCGGGAGCGACTCGCCCCGGGCGCCCGCGACGTCCTCCCAAGACTCCACTCCCGAGCGCCAGAGTCGCTCCTCCGTGCGGTACCCGACCCCGGGCACGTGGAGGAACGTCTGGCGGAGCATCGCGACCTCGGAGCCGTCGGGGCGGGATAGCCCTTGCGGCGGGGTGCGTGAAGCCGTCCCCGCAAAACCCTTTACCGTGGCCCTCCCATGGCCACGTGTGTTCGAGGTGACGGACCGGGACGGCCTCGCCCGACTGGGCGTCCTGGAGACGCCGCACGGACGCGTCTCGACGCCCGCCCTCCTCCCCGTGGTCAATCCGAACCAGCCGTTGATTCCACCGAAGGACATCGCCTCCCGCTTCGGTGCGGAGATCCTGATCACGAACGCGTACATCCTGGGGAAGGGCGCGCTCCGCGAGGAGGTCCTCCGCCAAGGCGTCCACGGACTCCTCGACTTCCCCGGGGCCGTGATGACCGACTCGGGCGCGTTCCAGTCCCACGTCTACGGCGACGTGGAGGTGTCCAACGCCGACGTCATCGAGTTCCAGAAGGCCATCCGATCGGACCTCGGGACCATGCTCGATCTCTTCTCCGAGCCTGAGCACCCGTTGGCCCGCGCCGCGGCGGACGTCGACGAGACGATCCGGCGGGCCCGGGAGGCCGCCTCCCTCAAGGGAGGTCTCGCCCTGGTCGGCGCCGTCCAGGGCGGCCTCCACGAGGATCTCCGGGAGCGCTGCGCCCGCGAGGTCTCCTCCCTGGACATCGCGGTCGCCGCGATCGGCGGCGTCGTCCCCCTCATGGAGGCGTACCGCTTCCGGGACCTGGTCCGTGTGATCGTGGCCTCCAAGAAGGGTCTCGATCCCTCCAAGCCCGTCCACCTGTTTGGAGCGGGCCATCCCCTCGTGTTCCCTCTCGCGGCCCTCCTGGGCTGCGACCTCCTCGATTCCGCCGCGTACGCAAAGTACGCCCGGGACGGCCGCATGCTCTTCCCGGACGGAACCCGGCGGGCGGCGGAGATGCGGGCCTCCGGCTGCGCGTGCCCCGTCTGCTCCGCCCACGGGATGGCGGAGATTGCGAGGCAGGAGCGCCTCCTCGCGGAGCACAACCTCCACGTGTCCTTCGCGGCGGTCCGCGAGGTGCGGCGAGCGATTGCCGCGGGGGAAATCTGGGAGCTCGCCGAGCGCCGCGCGCGGGCCCATCCCGCCCTCCTGGACGCGCTCCGCGAACTGCGCCACCACAACGACTTCCTCGAGGCATCCGAGCCCCTCTCCCGACCGGGCGCGATGTACTACGTCGGGCCGGAGACCGCCCACCGTCCGATTCTCCATCGCCTCCGGCGCCGGCTGCTGGAGCGCTACGCGGCCCCGGCGGCCAGGGGCCTCCTGGTCCTCCCGGAGGGAGGGAGGCCGTACAGCGAGCGGTACCGTGCCGTCGTGGCGCGCTGCCTGGCGGCCGCCGATGTCCACCCGGTGGTCAAGTCCCTCTGGGGTCCCGTCCCCCTCGAGCTGGATCATGTGTGGCCCCTGTCCCAGTCCCTGATCCCGGAGGCTCCGGATCCCGAGGCGCTCGAGGCCGCGGAGGTCTTCTTCCGCCAGTGGGCCGCTGGCGCGGGCTTCGCGTTCGGCGTGCTGTGGGAGGACGAGGCCACGCTCGAGGAGCTCCGCAGCCGCGCCCCGGGACCCCGGGACGTGGACTGGAACCTCCTGCGGACGCGGGCCACCGCAGACCTCCAGTTCGGTCGCGGTGCGGCGGACGCCCTCCTCCGAGGGAACGTGTCCTACGTGGTCTCCCGGAACACGGGGAAGATCCGCAACGTAATCGCGGACGGGGAGCACGTCCTCTCCCTCCGCGCGGAGGACGGCTTCTTCACGCTCAAGGCGGCGGGGGCCGTGCGACTTCGGCGGGCGTTCCCGTTCCCGCGCCTGCGGGTCGTCGTGGACCCGGACGCGGTCCCGTTCCACCGGGAGGGGAAGAACGTGTTCGCCAAGTTCGTGAAGGACGCGGACGCGGATCTCCGTCCGGGGGACGAGGCGCTCGTGGTTTCCCCGGACGACGAGCTCTGCGCGGTCGCCCGGACGGCGATGAACCGCCGCGAGATGCTCGCGTTCAGGCGCGGCGTCGCCGCCTTCGTCCGGGAGGGCGTGCCGCCTCCCTCGTCCGCTCCGCCACGGTGATGCAGGCGAGGTAGTCGTCCAGGGTGTGCAGCAGGCTCATCGTCTCGTCCGCAGAGGCGCTCGCCGTGATCACGGCGCCCTGGCGTCGGGTGCGGATGTAGCCTTGGTCCTCCAGGGACACGGACGCGGCCACAGCCTTCGCGGTCGCGGCGTCCAGGAACGTCAGGGTGAGGGTCGCCCGGGACTTCATGGGGATAGCCCCGGGCAGATTCGAACTGCCGTCGCGGGTTCCAAAGACCCGAATGCTTGACCGCTACACCACGGGGCTGCGGGCGTGCATTTCCTCGGGCGTATAAAGCCCATCCGTCACGACGTGGCCGAAGAGGTCCGTGGCGCGCGCCGCGTCGATCCGCGCGCGGAGGAACTCGCCGAGGTCCGCGGGCTCGTGCAGGACGACCTGCCGGTAGTCCGGCGTCCGTGCGAGGACGGTCCCTTCCTTCCCGGGCTCCGTCACGAGCACGTCAACCTCCTCGCCGACGAAGGCCTGGTGGATCTCCCGGGCGAGGGCGAACCGGAGGGACGTGATCCGGCGGGAGCGGTTCTTCACCTGCCATCCGACGATCGGGTCGGGCAAGGACGCCGCGGGCGTGCCCGGCCTCGCGGAGAACCGGGTGACGTTCACGATGTCGGGGCGGACCCGCCGCATGAGGTCCATGGTCGCCTCGAACTGCTCTTCGGTCTCCCCGGGAAATCCGACGATGACGTCCGAGGACAGCGTGAGCGAGGGGAACGCGCGGCGGAAGGCAGCGACGATCGACTCGAAGTCGTCCACGTTGTACTCGCGACGCATGGCCTCCAGGATCGCGTCGTCCCCGCTCTGGACGGGCAGGTGCAGGAACTTGAACACCTTCTCCGAGGCGTACGCGCCCACGAGGTCGTCCACGATGGGCAGGACGGTCAGCGGGTCCGCCATGCCCACCCGGATGCGGAAGTCCCCCGGCAGGGCCACCAGGGCCCTCAGGAGTTCGGCGAGGCTCGTTCCCGAGTCGCGCCCGTACGCGGCCGTGTCCTGGCCCGTGAGCTTGATCTCCCGTGCGCCGCGGTCCACGGCGCGCCGCACCTGGGCGACGAGGCCTTCCACGCCGTAGGACGTCACCGCGCCCCGCGCGACGCGCGTGATGCAATACGTGCAGCGTCCCGCGCACCCCTGGGCGATGGGCACGATGGCGTCGTGCCAACCGAGGGCGGAGGCCTCGATGTCCGCCGCGCGGTCGCCGCACGCCGTGCCTGCGCCGAGGAGGTCCACGATCTCAGGCCATTTCCGCGGCGGCAGGAGCCGCGCGCGGGGCACGAGCGCCCTCACCCGGTCGCGCTGGGCGGCCGCCATGCAGCCCGCGACGACGAGGGGCTTGTCGTGCGCCGCGAGGGCGCGGATGCGGCGGACCATCTTCCGCTCCGTCGCCTCGACGACCGTGCACGTGACCAGGACGTGGGCGTCCGCCTCCTCCTCCGAGGTCGTGAGGACGTGCCCTTCCCCGGCGAGCGCTTCCTGCATGAGCCGCGCCTCCCCGTAGTTCTGGGTGCACCCGCACGCCTCGACGTAGACCTTCACGGGAGGCGACCAACGGCGCGGGACTATTTTCCCCTTGCGACCCCGCGACGCGGGTGGCGCGGGAATCCTCCCACAACCCTTATGCTCGTTCGGGGTGTTCCTTCGACCATGACCTATTCAGGTCAGCCGGAGGAGATGCCCCCGCCGCCACGGCCTGCGTCGGGCGAGTTGCGGGATCGCGCGAAGGCCGCGAAGCTCCGTCACAAGGCCGCGAAGGCCAAGCTCAAGGCCCACAGCCTCAAGGAGCGCGCGGCACGCCTTGAGGACAAGGCGTCCGCCTGGGAGAACCACGCGGATCAGCTGGACGGCGTCACTCGGGCGCCGCCAACGCCTTCCCTTCCACCGGACGAGTGAAGGGTAGCGGCATGGAGGGAACGTCGAGGTTCGGCCGGACCGCGTAGCCGCGTGCGGCGACCTCGTTCACGTAGACGGTCTCCAGATACAACGAGAGCACCGGGCTCGTCGTCTTCGTCAGCTTGCACATGCCCATCCCGCAAGGCCATTGTCGGGCTACCCGTTTGAACCTTTGTCAAGCACTAATGTTCATCCCCGGCGGTTGCATCGGCTGCCGCATGCCCCGCCGACGGGATCCCAACTGGGCCGCCATCGACCCGCACCTCGCCGACTACATCGACGCCCTTGCGAACCGCGGAGGGGAGGCCCTCGCCTCGATCGAGGAGACCGGCCTGCGGGACGACTGGCCCATCGTGGGCGCGGCGGAGGGCAGCTTCCTCTTCATCCTCGCGAAAGCCCTCGGCGCGCGGCGGATCCTCGAGCTCGGGACGGCCATCGGCTACTCGGGGACCTGGTACGCTCGGGCCCTCCCGCCGGACGGCCAGCTGATCACCGTGGAGGCGGACCCCGAGACCGCGAAGATTGCCGAGGCCAACCTGGAGAGGACGGGCGTCCGGGGCCGCGTGACCGTCCTCGTGGGCCCCGCGCAGGAGGTGCTCGAGGACCTGGAGGGTCCATTCGACCTGATCTTCGTCGACATCAACAAGGAGGGCTACCCCGAGGTGCTGGACCCGTGCATCCGCCGTCTCCGGGTCGGCGGCCTCCTGGTCACGGACAACGTCCTCTGGCGCGGGGACGTCGCGGACCCCAAGGACCGCTCCCGGGACACCGCGGCGATCCGCACGTACAACGAGCGGCTGGCGAACGACCCGCGGATGATCGCGTCCATCCTTCCGCTGCGGGACGGCGTCTCCGTCGCGCTGAAGCTCCACGACTGAGGCGGCGAGGATTCATATCGCGCGGCACGCTCTCCCACGCGGATGCCCCGGAAGCGACCGCGCGAGCACCTCTTCGTCGAGACGGACGGCCAGGTGTTCCTGGTCCGGGACCATGGGACGCTGCGCTTCCCGAGGAAGGGCGAGCCGCTCGAGTTCCCGACGAAGCCCGCGGGGCGCATGGACTTCGGGGAGGACGTGGTCCTCCGGATGAAGCCCGTCCTGGATCACCACCCCGAGGAGTGGTATCTGCGGGACGACCTTTTCGGCCGGGACGACGTGGACGGACTCGTCAAGCGTGCGATCTACACGACGATGATCCGCTGCGTCTCCGAGGCCGTGCTCTCCAAGGGGAACCGGGTGCTGCTGGTCAAGGT
>DUJI01000309.1 GCA_013329855.1 Thermoplasmata archaeon
TGCATTGCGGTCGGAGAGCGGCGGGAAACCGACGGATAATTACTTAAAAGACACAACCGAACACCGGAGTGGAGCCTCGGAGCCGGCCGGTTCTGTTCAGGCCGATGTCTGTCGCATTTCCATAATGCGGTCCAAGGCGCAAGACTGACCGACACGGAAGCTCCAAACGGGCGAGGACTTCTCTGGAAAGTCTTATGGCTCTGGTCGACTATCCCGCGAACTACAGACCGACCTTCGATGAAATCATGTCTGGATCGGGGTGAGGAGTTGAGCCTGTACAGATTGGAGGCATTGCGAAGCATTCGGAAGATACTGAGCCTGTGTGAGCTGCAGCCGGGTGACATCCTCGCGATATACACCGACACCGGCAAGTCCCCCGCCCTCGTGGAGGGATTCTTCGGCGCCGCGTTGGCCTTGGAATTGGAGCCGCTCATGCTGACGATTCCTGCGCCGCACAGGATGCTGCAGGAACCGAGTCCTCCGGCTTTGCTCGCGATGAAGGGTGCGAAGATGGTAGCCGACCTCTCGTCCGAGCAGTGGCTGTACACCAACGGGCTCAACGAAATCCTCGATTCCGGAGGACGGGTCCTTCAAGTGCTATCCACGGAGCACACGCTCGTGAAGATGACGCCCACTGAGGCGCTGGTCCAGCGCGCGCAGCGCGTGGCCAAGATGCTCACGAAGGCGAAGGAGATTCGGATCACCTCGGACAATGGCACCGATGTGGTGGCGAACGTCGAGGGCCGAAACGGCTGGGGCCAGGACGGGATTGCCAGGGTACCGGGGGAATGGGACAGCACGCCCTCCTCCATCTTTGCCTGCGCGCCGATTGAAGGATCCGTGGAAGGCACGCTCGTCGTGGAACCCGGCGACTTTGTGTGGACCACGCCCAAGGAGATCCTCGTTTCCGAGCAGATGACTATCAAGCTCAAGAAGGGACGAGCCGCGGAGATTCAGGGACGTGCCGACGCGAGAATGACGGGGAGTTGGCTGGCCTCGTTCGGAGACCCCAACAGCTACGTGGTTGCGCACACGGGATTCGGAGGGGATCCCCGGGCGAGCATCGACCAGGCTCAGGAGGTCGAGAGCATCGAGGGGTGCATCAACTTCGCCCTTGGCGCTAACATCTTCCGCGGTCTCGGAGGCAAGAACAAGGCGAAGTCTCACTTGGACATCATGCTCATGAAGCAGAGCATGTTCCTGGACGACGAGTGCGTCGTCAAGGACGGCAAGATCGTGCACCCGGAGCTTGCCATCGGCCCCATCCAGTGAGTGCGCTAGGCGAGTCCGGTCCCCCTCGGCCGTCACCGACACGCGACGGCTAGCGCCCGCCCCGTGTCTCTGGCCGTCAATGCCTAGCGCTCGCCCGGCCACTTCTGCTTGAACTCGTCGAAGGTGGCGATCTCAAACGCAGCGAAGTCGCCGGATCCGATTACCGGGTTGGTCCAGACGGTGACGACAACCCCCGCTGCAGGCGCGACAAGTTCCTCGGTGAGCTCTCCCCTGAAATTCCGGATGGACGCGAGCTTCTGGCCCTTTTGAACCCGATCGTTGAGCGCGACGTAGGAGGTGAAGACCCCGCCACGGGTCGGAAAGATGTGGACTACATCGGGGAAGTACTGGTACCTAGCCAGCCTCCGCGCCTTTCCTGGCGTCATCCCCAGGAATCTCAACGAATTCTCGAATCCCCGGATCCCCGTGCGGAGGCCACCCTTGGTGTCGGGCCCCACCTCCGGGACGAACGAGGGGATCCCCTTGTCGGTCAAGAGCGCCGTCATCATGGAGGTCCGTTCTCCGCGCTCCGTGGAAGTGCCAATCCAGAGCATGATCTTGTCAAAGAGGAACGATTCGGTGAACCCCTTCAGCAGGCGGTCCCACTGTTCCGGCCTATCGTAGGCAGCGACGCAGTAGGGACTGACATCGAGTACTCCGGGAATCCCGTTGTGCACGTTGATCACGTAGTCTGCATTCTTGACCACGAGCCCGAGGATCTTGTACGCAACTTGCTGGGCGAGCCATCCATTCTTGAAGCCGGGGTATGCCCTGCTGAAGTCGTAGCTGTCGATCGGGCTGAACCGGCGTTTGACGTTGAACGCTGTGCTGTCGAGCACCGGGAATGCCACGATCTGGCCTTTCAGCTTCTTGGGATCGACGCGTCGGACGAACTCGATGATCGTGGCAGCGGCGAGCGTCTCGTCCCCATGCTCGCAGCCGGTAATCCACAGCGACGGCCCTTCCTTGGATCCGTTCACAAGGATGAACGGGAGTTTCTCAGGGGAGCCATCCAGATGCTCAGCCACCTCAAGTGCCCCATAGGCCTTTGTCCCGGGCTTTGCCGTGGTCTCGTCGACAACAAGGTCCGCCAAGCGAATCCAACCCCTGCCACGGTATCCGGGTAATGATATTTCAACGTTCTCAGGGAGCGGCTGTCTCTTCTGCTCAGACAGAGAAGGTTCCAATTTCCATAAAGAATCTGGCACGAGAAGGCGGGGGTTTGCTTCGGATCTCGTGGCAACGGGGTTTTCCGAGAAATGGAACTCATGTGGCGGCTCTAGTCGGAGGGCGCATGCCTAGCTCGAGCGGTTGAGTGGCGGGCTCTTGGTCATAGGGGCATCGACGGCGGACGCATGTGGGCCCCCGGTGTTGTGCCTGGGCCGCTGGAACTTACGTCGGTAGGCTCTTGACGAGCCTCCCGTTCATCCAGATCTTCAGGATGTTCCGTGGGTCTGTGAGGATCGAGATGTCCTGGACAGGGTTCTTTGAAAGTGCAAGGACGTCCGCATCGTAGCCCGCTCTCAGCTGCCCCGACATCGGCGCCTGCGGCCCTAGGGTGGGCGGTCCCGTCGCGGTCGCGGCCTCGAGGGCCTGCAACGGAGTCATGCCCGCTTCGATGAGGCATGGGAGTTCGGACGCGTTCATCCCCCAAGGGACCGCCGTCTCCGGGCCTGATGTCTGGATGTCGGTCCCAAGCGCGATTCGCACGCCCTTCCTCACCGCAATCCCCAGTGCCTCCTTGTGACGATCCGCGAGGAGAGTGAGCTTGCGGGTCGACTCCTCAGGCAACTTGGCCACCTCGGTGAAGGCGCGGAGCCGACTGATAATGAACCGCGTCGGAACCAAGATCGCCTTCCGGAGGACCATCGCTTCCGCCGCTTCCTCGTCGAGGTAGGAGCCATGCTCGATTGAATGGCATCCGGCGTTCAAGGCAGCCATGATGCCGGCCTTCCCGTGGCAGTGAGCCATGACGATGCGGTCCGCCATGCTCGAAGCCTCTACGATCGCCCTCAGTTCTGCGTCCGTGAACTGCTGATGAATGGGGCTGTCAAACTTGCTGAGAACTCCGCCCGAGGCGCAGACTTTGATCACCCTCGCGCCCAGCCGAAGCTGACTTCGGACGGCCTTGAGGCATTCATCGACGCCATCACAGATGCCAAGGAAGCCTACCGAAGACGCCATGGAGAGCACCCAATCCAGTGGATAGGCGTGGAGGTCACCATGCCCTCCAGTGGCGCTGAGGATGGCACCCGCTCCATAGATGTGCGGCCCGAGCAACGTGCCCTCTTCCACCAGCCGGCCGAGGAAGACGCCGTAGCCGCCGGCCTCGCGCACACTCGTGAAGCCCGCTTGGAGAGCGAACTCGGCGTCCTTCGCGGCTCGCACCACGGTCACTTGCGGCGAGCTCCTAGCAGCCTCGCTCAGGTCCGCGGTCTTCAGGCCCATGAAGTGCGCGTGGGAAT
>DUJI01000088.1 GCA_013329855.1 Thermoplasmata archaeon
TACCCGATCACCCCGCAGACCTCCATCGTGGAGAAGCTCGCCGAGTTCGTCGCCTCGGGCGAGCTGAAGGCGGCGTTCATCAAGGTGGAGTCGGAGCACAGCGCCCTCCAGGCGTGCATCTCCGCGGCCGCGCTCGGCGCGCGGACGTACACGGCGACCTCGAGCCAGGGCCTGCTCCTCATGCACGAGCTCCTGCACTGGGCCGCGGGCGCGCGCACGCCCGTCGTCATGGGCGTCGTGAACCGCGCCGTGGCGCCGCCGTGGTCCATCTGGACGGACCACGCGGACACGATCTCCCAGCGGGACACGGGCTGGATCCAGTTCTACGGCGAGAGCAACCAGGAGGTCCTGGACACCACCCTGATTGCCTTCCGGCTCGCGGAGCATCCCGAGGTCCGGCTCCCCACCATGGTCACGGAGGACGCGTTCTACCTGTCCCACACGGTGGAGCCCGTGGACATCCCCTCCCAGGAGGAGGTGGACCGCTTCCTCCCGCCGCGGGAGCGGAGCTCGACCCTGCAGGTCGGCACGGGGATGCGGCTCGGGTCCTTCACGGGTCCGGACCTCTACATGGAGTTCCGGCACAAGATCGCCCGCGCCATGGAACGCGCGCGGGGCGTGTTCCTCGAGGTGGAGGACGACTACGCCCGGATGACGGGCCGCAACCACGGCGGCCTCCTGCCCACGTACCGGGCCGACGATGCGGACACGGTCCTGGTCACCATGGGCACCGCGACGACCACGGCCCGCGGGGTCGTCGATGCCATGCGCGAGGACGGCCACCGCGTCGGACTGGCCAAGCTCCGCACGTTCCGTCCCTTCCCCGTCCAGGAATTGCGGGCCCTCGCCTCCCAGGTGGACCGGATCGGCGTGCTCGACCGCTCCTTCACGTTCGGTGCCGCGGGCGCGGCGTTCACGGAGGTCGCGGGCGCCCTGTACCCGGGTCCCCACCGGCCCCTGCTCCGAGGTTTCGTCGCAGGCCTCGGTGGCCGCGACGTGACCGAGGCCACGGTCCGCGAGGCCTTCCTCGATCTCCTGACCCGGGACGCGCCGGAATCCCAGTGGGTCGAGCTCAAGACGCGGCGGGAGGCGTCCTGACATGGCGCGCCTCACCATCCCCGCCGTGGAGCTCATGCGGTCCGGGCACAGCGCGTGCCCCGGCTGCGGGGCGACCCTCGTCATGCGCTACCTGCTCAAGGGACTCGGCGAGCGGACCGTCGTCACGGTCCCTGCGTGCTGCTGGACCGTGATCGGCACGCCGTTCCCGACCACCGCCCTGGACGTCCCCATGCTGGACTGCGCCTTCGAGGCCACGGGCGCCTCCATCTCGGGGCTCCGGGCCGCTGCGGACGTCATGGGCCTGGAGGATGTGACCATCGTGGGCTTCGCCGGGGACGGCGGCACGGCGGACATCGGCCTCCAGGCGCTGAGCGGGATGCTCGAGCGCCGCACGGACGGCATCTACGTGATGTACGACAACGAGGCGTACATGAACACNNTCCCGCCACCGTATCCGCAGTACCCGCCGCAGCAGCCCTACCCCCAGCCTGCGGCGCCCCCTCCGAAGAAGTCCCACACGGCCCTCATCATCGTCCTGATCGTCGTGATCGTCGTCGTGGTCCTCGCGGCGGTCGCGTGGTACGCGGTCACCCTCCTCTTCCGGCCGGTCCAGAACACGGGCATCACGGTCACGGGCGTGAGCTGGACGATCAACTATCCCGGTAGCAACCACTGGTTCGGCAACTCTCCCATCACGACCTGCGCCAACTGCCCCATCTCCGTCGCCTTCCCGTGGCAGTTTCAGTACACCCTGTCGCTGACCAACCAGGACACCGTGTCCCACAACGTCACGGGGATCGCCGTGTCGGGCGTGACCTTCAATCTCGTGACCGCAGCACCGGACCCGTCCACGTCGTCCCCCACGGTCGTCGCTTCGGGCGCCACGGTCTCGTTCGGCCTGACGATCCAGGCGAGCCCCTTCAGCGGGAGCTACACGCTGAGCGGCACGATCACCACGGAATAGGCGGGCCGCCCGGTACCGGGCGCGCAGCGGCTCACGTCTGGCCGACGAGCTCGAAGCCTGCGAAGGCCATCGGGGGCACGTAGGCGCAGCCGGGAGATCCGTAGAAGGTCGGGACGGGCGTGAGGTCGCGCCCGATCCCGTCCACGTTCTTCAGGCCGTCGTAGAAGTTGCCCGTGAGGAGCGCGTACTTCACGTGGGCCTTCCGCTCGCCCTTCTCAATCAGGGTCGCATTCCGCACCTCGCAGGCGAACGCGCCCGAGAATGGGTTCAGCTCGGGTGCGGCGAACTTCTCCACGTACACGCCGCGGTCCACCTCGGCCAGGAGATCCTCCAGGGACTTGACCCCCGGTTCCAGCACGAGGTTGGAGACCGCGTTCTCCGCGGGATGCAGGTACGCGCCCTCCAGGGAGGCCGCACCGCGCCGGAGCGCGTTGCCCGCCTCCGCGCCGAGCAGCCGCGCGTGGTACGTGTCCGCCACGTAGCCCTTGAGGATGCCCGCGCCCACCAGGGTGCGGTCCTTCGTGGCGGCGCCCTCGTCGTCCGAGGTCGCGGACAGGATGCCGCCCGGCATCCGCGGCTTGTCCCGGATCGTGAGGCTCGCGGAGCCAACCTCTTGGCCCACCTTCCCGACCCAGGGGGAGCGCTTCTTCTGGATGTTCTGGCCGGCGACCGCGGCCCCCACGGACTGGAGGAACAGGGCGCCGATCTCCTCGGGGTCCAAGACGGCCACGCCCGCGAGCTTCCCGTGGTACGTCTCCGCCTCCCGGTTCTCCTTGGCACGGCGCGCGCAGGTCCGGCCGAGCTCGGGGAAGTCGAGGTTCCGGAGCGCGGGCCGCACGCCGTGCACGATCCCCTCGCCCACGTCGGATCCGGAGCCCGCCTTCGCGGTGAGGTAGCCGAACACGAGGGTGCCGCGGTGGCTCGCGTCGATTCCGTTGGAGTTCGCGATGCGCTGGGCGTACGCCTGCAGGCGGAAGGTGGCTTTGGGCACGGAGACGCCCTTCGTCTCCACGGCGGCGCGCACGAAGTCCTGGGCCCCTTCGAGCAGTCCGTCAACCCCGGTCTCCGCGGTGGCTGCGTCGTACACGGCCGCGACCTCGCCCCGCCCCGCGGCCGTCGCCAAACCGGCGAAGTCGGGATCCTCGGGCACCTGGGCGAGGCCGCGGATCGCCGTCCGGACCGCCGCAGGCACGTCGGAGGCCCGGGCGAGGGTCGTCGACGTGAACGCCACGCGCTTCCCCTGGGCGACCTTGAGGCCGAGCCCCGTCTCCTCGCGGTCCTCCGCGACCTTGGGCACATCGTCCTCCATGTACACGTGGCGCGTCGCGTAGCGGATGGCGTAGGCCTCCGCCTGCTCCGCTCCTGCGGCAAGGGCCTTCTTCACCGCGTCCGGCGCGAGGTCCAGGAGGTCCATGTCATCCGCCCCCGACGACGACCTTGGCGCGCATGTAGGGCCCGCCCGTGCCGACGGGGACGTAGTCGTCCGCCTCCCCCTTGCCGCACGTGCCCCCCTGCATGGCGAACTCCTTGGAGACCCGGTCCACGCTCTTCAGGATGGCCAGGGCCTTGCCCGTGAGGGTCATCCCGCGCACGCGCTGCGCGATCTCGCCGTCCTGGACGAGGAATCCGGACATAGTCACGGCCTGGAAGCCGCCCCCGACGATGTCCTCCATGCCGCTGATCCACCCCTTGGTCAGGATCCCGTCCTTCGTGTCCGCGAGGATGTCGTCCTTGGCGTCCCGCCCCGGGGCGAAGTACGTGTTCGTCATCCGCACCCAGACGCGGCGGCCGAAGTCCTGTGCGCGTCCGTTCCCCGTGGGCCGGACCTTGAGCGACCCCGCGGTCTCCAGGCTCTGCATGTAGCCCTGGTACACGCCGCGGTCGATGATCGTGGTCTTGTGGGCCGGCGTGCCCTCGGAGTCCACGGGGATCGTGCCGTGGCCGCCGGGCAGCGTCCCGTCGTCGAACATCGTGACGAGGGAACTGCCGACGCGCTTGCCGACCACGGTGCTCAGGAAGGAGCGCCGCTTGACGATCTCGTCCCCCTCGGACGCGTGGCCCATGACCTCGTGCGCGAGCAATCCGGAGGCGTCGGGGTCCAGGATGACCGTCTGCAGTCCCGCGGGCGGCTTGATGGCCCGGAGCCGCTCCCGCGCCTCCTGCCCCATCTCGCGGCCGAAGGCGACCGGGTCGAGCGTCTTGATGAACTCCCATCCCGCCGAGGCGTCCTTGATCTCGATGGCCATCTCCTGGCGGTCGCCCTCCTGGGCGATGGCCTGCGCGCCGAGCCGGACGCGGACCTCCCTCCAGGTCCGGCGCCCGCCCGCGGTGTTGGCGAGCTCGCAGCGCTGCTCCGCCTCGTTGTAGAAGCCCAGGGTGCTCGCGATCCGCTCGCCCGCGAGGGCCGTGCAGAGCTCCCCGGCGAGGGCGACCTTCTCCTCGCCGCCGATGTCCGCGGGCTCGATGCGGACCGCGGCCCTGTACGTCTTCGTCCCCGTGGGGATGCCCCGCAGCCTCGTCTTGGGCACGCCCGCGGCCGCGTTGGCCTTGGCGATAGCCGTGGCCCGCTTCGCCGCCGCGACGAGGTCGGAGGCCTTGCCCGAGGTCCCCGAGGCATAGCCCCACGCGCCGTCCACGAACGCGCGGACGCCCCAGCCGGAGCGCCGCATCTCGTTCACGCTCTCGACCTGCCCGTTCGCCATGCGGACGGCGAACGCCCTCCGGTCCTCCTTGCGGAGGTCCCCGAACGTGGCTCCCGCGGTCTCGAGCGCGCGCAGCGCGGCGGAAAAGGGATCGCTCATGTCGACGCCCCGCGCCGCGAAGGCGGGACGCCGCTAAAGCGGTTTGCCTCCGAGGGCCCGCGAGCCGCGGCGGACCTTCCCGACGCGCTTGGCCACCCGGGAGCGGGGTTCGCCCAGGATGTGGAACACGCTCACGAGGAGACGGGTGAGGCCGGCCTGCTCGGCGCGCGCCGGAGCGAACCCCTGCGCGCCCAGGTCGGGCTGGATCCCGACGAGGATCACGCGCGCCCCCGCGTCCTTCTCGAGGAACTCCATGACCACAGAGAGCGGCAGGGCGTGGGTCGACAGGAGGCTCGCGCGGATCTCCTGCGGCTCGAGGAGGGCCACGGTCCCCGGACGCGCCCCCATGTCCGCCGCATCGAGGAGGACGACCGTGTCGGGCCGGTAGCGTCGGATGGGGCCCGTCACGCTCTCGGGCACGGTGCCCGCGTAGAACACCTGGAGGTTCTCCAGGTGGAGGCCCTCGATCTCCCTCGCGGCGAGCATGCCGAGGCGGTCGTGGACGTTCAGCTCGTCCCCGACCCCGACGACCGCCACGCGCTTCGCGTGCATCAACCGCCGGCGCAGACGGATCTCGAACCCGCGCTGGGAGACGTAGGTCACGTCACCACGACGCTCTTGTCCGTTCCCGAGCCGCTGAACTCGTTGGACAGGTAGATGGCCTTCGGATCGGTGGGGCAGTACTCCTCGCACAGGCCGCAGCGGATGCAGCTGTAGAGCGCGACCTCGGGCTTCTTNNTTGATCACGAGGACGAGGGCCACCTGGATGATCGCGGCGCTCGCGAGGTACTTCCAGCCCACGTCGTTGAGCTGGTCGATCCGGATGCGCCCGGTCGCGGCCTTGATGCTCGAGAGGACGAGGAGCACGGCGAGGGTCTTCACCAGGAACACGGCGAAGCCGATGATCCACCCGAGCCAGTTCGGGCTGAAGGTCCAGGGCAGGAGGGGCCCGCCCAGGAACAGCGCGGCCACGAGGGCGCTGCCCACGACGAGGGCCACGTCCATGGTCAGCTTCATGAAGGCGAGGCGGCGGCCCGTGAGCTCCGTGGTGGGCCCCGCGACGATCTCCGTCTCGGCCTCGGGGATGTCGAACGGCGTCCGCTCGAGCTTGGCCTGCAACCCGATCAGGGCGACGACCAAGCCGATGGGCTGGAAGATGGCGAACCACAGGTGGGTCTGCTGCCACGCGACGATGCCCGAGATGGACCAGGTGCCCGCCATGAGGGCGGGGGCCAGCATGGCCAGATAGAACGGCACCTCGTAGATGAAGAGCTGGGTCACGGCCCGCACGCCGCCGATCGTGGAGTACACGTTCCGGCTGAGCCAGCCCAGGACGAACAGGACGATGGTCGGGAGGGTCAGGAGGTAGAGCACGAGGACGAGGTCGCCCTGGAACCCGAGCGGGCTGCTCCCCACGATGGGCACGTACAGGAACGCGGTCATCACCGCGGCCAGGGCGAGGAGCGGGGCGGCGTCGAACGCGCGGCGGTCCACGCCCTTGGGGTCGATGACCTCCTTCCCGAGCATCTTGATGAAGTCCGCGAAGGGCTGGAGGAGGGGGGGCCCGACCCGGTTCTGCATCCGCGCGTAGATCTTCCGGTCCAGGAACTCGAAGAAGAAGGCGTACACGAGGAGGAACAGGAACCCCGGGAACAGGAGGATGTAGACGACGAGGAGGAGCGGGTCCATCAGCGTCGCCCCCTGCGGCGGTAGAACTCGCGTCCGTGCTCGCTCAGCTCGTCCCAGGTCATCTCGCCCATGTGCAGGCTGGTGTCGACGACGATCCGCGCCGCCCGGAAGATCGTCGCCTCGTGCTGGTACATCTCGTGGCGCAGGTCGCTGAAGAAGCCCTGCTCGCGCATCATCCGCTCCGCGTAGAGCGCCCAGCCCTCGCTGAAGTAGCTCGTGCCGAGCGACTGGCGCAGCTCCGAGGGATTGAGCTTGGCCATCGAGAGGTGCCAGTGGTGGCCGGGGTAGGCCTCGTGGACCGCCGTGGTCGGGATCCCCGGGTAGGAGTTGGACTCGAGCCGCTTGGCGATCTCGTCCTCGCTCGCGCCGTCCGGCGGGTATGGGACGAAGAAGTGGCCGTGCATGGAGGGCGCGAAGGCGGGCGGGTTCTGGTAGCTGGCCACCGCGATGA
>DUJI01000213.1 GCA_013329855.1 Thermoplasmata archaeon
CATGCCGCCGGAGAACTCGTGGGGGTATTCGGTCGCCCGGTCCTTCCGGATGCCCACCAGCTCGAGGAGTTCGCCGACGCGCCTCGCCGCAACCTCCTCGTCCACCTTCTCATGGAGGATGATGGGTTCCGCGATTTGATCGCCGACGCGCTTCACCGGATTCAAGGCGTTCATCGCGCCCTGGAAGATGATGGAGATTTGCTTCCAGCGGAGTCCGCGTAGCTGGTTGTCGGTCAGCTTCGCCAGGTCGAGGCCCAGGTACGAAATGGAGCCGTCTACGATGCGCCCGTTGCTCGGGAGGAGCCCCATGATGGACAGCGCCGCGGTCGTCTTGCCGCAGCCGCTCTCGCCGGCGAGGCCCAGGGATTCTCCTTCGCCTAGGGTGAAGTCCACGCCGTCCACAGCCCGGACCGTGCCCTCCTTGGTTTCGAAGTGCACCTTGAGTCCCTTGACATCCAGGAGGGTCATGTCACCGCTTCCTGAGCCGGGGGTTGAAGATTTCGTCGAGGGCGTAGCCGAGGAGCGTGAAGCCCAGGACCACGAGGACGATCGCGAATCCGGGCGCGAAGATCCATGCGTAGTCCTGGCGGATGATCACGTCGTGGACGAGGGCGTCGTAGATGATCTTCCCCCAGGTCACGACGTCCGCGGGTCCCAGGCTGAGATAGCTCAGGAACGATTCGGTCAGGATGGCCACCGCGACCGTGAGGATGGCTTCCGCGAACACGAGGGAGAAGGCGTTGGGAAAGATGTGATACCAGACCACTCGCGTGTTGTTCGCGCCGATCGCCTTGGCCCTCTCCACGAACTGACGCTGCTTCAGGGAGAGGACCTGGGATCGGACGAGCCGCGCCGTCGAGGCCCAGAGGCTGACCCCGATGATGAGGACAATCGTGATGACGTTTCCGCCGCCGGATTCGGAGAAGATTCCCGAGAGGACCAGGGCCAGGACGAGGGTCGGAAGGACGAGGAAGAAGTCCGTGATCCGCATGAGGATCTCGTCCGTCCAGCCGCCCACATAGCCGGAGATCATCCCTACGAACGTGCCCAATCCCATGCTTACGAAGGAGGCCGCGATGCCGATGATCATGGTCATCTGGGTGCCCCACCAGACCCGGGCGAAGATGTCTCGACCCGCGTAGTCGGTCCCAAGGAGGACATCCCAGCTCGGGGGACGCAGTCGGGCCAGGGTGGGGTCCACCGTGGTGCAGTAATGGAAGTCCGCTCCGCACAGAGACGCGTCCGGGTTCCGCACGAGTCCCATGGACGTGAGCAGGGGTGCCGAGATGGCCATGAACGTGAAGGCGCCCAGGATGATGAGCCCCGCCATTCCTAGCCGGTTGTGCCGGAGGACCTCCCAGAACTTGCCCCAGCGCTCCCAGAGCGCCCGGAGGCGGACCCGGAGAAGCGACTCCTGGGCGGGCGCAGATCCCTCCCGGGAGGGCCGATGGCCGCGTATCGCTTCGGTCACCATGGTCCTCTCACTCCAGCCGGACCCGAGGGTCCATCCACGCGTAGACGAAGTCGGAAACCAGGTTCGCGATCACGACGCTGAATGTGATCAGGAGGAAGAGTCCCTGAAGCAACGGATAGTCCCCTTTTTCGACGGCCTCGACCGTCAGCCATCCCAGCCCTTGGTAGGAGAAGACCTCCTCCACCTGGATGGCTCCGCCTAAGACGAATCCCACGTTCAGCGCGATGACGGTCACCATGGGCAGGCGCGCGTTGGGCATCGCGTGTTTCTTCAGGATGGACCGGTCAGAAAGGCCCTTGGCTCGAGCCGTGACGATGTAATCCTCGGTCAACGTGTCGATCAGGGAGTTGCGCATGATCAGGGAGATCCCCGCGAGCTGGACGAGAGTCAGAGTCAAGGCGGGCAGGATGAGGTGGGAGAGCGCGCCAAAGACGAGGCCGCCCGGATCCGTGGGAAAGGGATAGGGAAGCTCGTGGATCGCGGGGAGGATCGGGATGATGCCCGTCCGCTCCTGGAAGAGGATGATGAGCATGTAGCCGAACCAGAACGTCGGCATCGCGTAGAAGAAGAACCCCCAGCTCAGGGAGAAGACATCGAAGAACTTCCCCCGCCTCCATGCCGAGATGGACCCGATGACGATTCCGATCCAGATCGTCACGAACGTGGACACGCCGACGAGGAGGAGCGTCCAGACCGCCTTCTGGGCGATGATGTCCACGACGAGCTGGTCGCCTTGGAAGAACGAATAGCCCCAGTTACCGGTGAACGTGTTCACGATGTACTTGCCGATCTGGATGACGAGCGGGTCGTTCAGGCCAAAGATCTCCCGTTGACGAAGGATGAGGTCGGGGTTGGGCGAGTGGCCGGCGCCCGTCCGGATGAACGTGATCGCGGGATCCCCGGGCAGCATGCGGAAGAGGACGAAGTTCGCGACGAGGATGATCAGGATTGTGATGAAGGCGTTCGCGACCTTCTTCAGCACGACCGTCCGCATGGACACGCCGGGTCACCTCGTAAAGGGAAAGGGGGAGGGGGGCGCGAGGCTCCCTCCCTTCGTTCGTCCCTCGCGGTCACGGTGTCCCAGGCTGCTTGGGAGGCGGCAGAGGGGGTCCCTCGATTTCTTCCGCTTTCTTCCGCCGTCTCGACACGAGGAGCGCGACCGCCACGATGATGACCGCCAGGACTCCGACCGCAATGCCCGCGATTACGAGCGGCGACAGTCCGGGCGACGGTTGCGGGACCGGGTCGAGCGCGAAGTCCACCGTGGTCGTTTGCGCGGAAAGGACCTGCTTGCCCGTGACCTGCTTCGTGTAGTAGCCGGTCAGCGTCGCGTTCACCGTGTAGATTCCCGCGGCGACGGTCATGTTGTACCGCCCCTGCGCGTCCGTCGTAGCCGAATACTCGAGAGAGCCGTTCATCCCGTAGAGCGCCGCGCCCGCGAGAGGCCCGCCGCCCGTCGCGGTCACCGTCCCGGAGATCCAGCCCGCCACGGACGAGAGGGCGAGGTCCTGAGTCGTCGTCGCGCCGTCCGCGACGACCACGTTCGGCACGGAGGAGCTCGCGTAGAGACGCAGACTCGCGGTGACCGTATACGTCCCCGCGGGGGCCGAGAGGTTGTAGTGGCCCGCGGCGTTCGTCGTGGCTTGGTAGTTGCCCGGCGTCGCGAGGATCGACACGCTCGCGAGGGCCGCATGGGTTGCCGCGTCCGTCACCATCCCCTCAATCCAACCCAGATTGGTCGGGACGGGGACCACGGTCACCTGGACGGGTGCCGCCACCTTCGGACAGATCCCGTCGTTCACGGTCAGGGTCACGTTGTACGTCCCGTTCCGCGCCCACCGGTACGTCTGGAGGATGCTGACCGTGGAACCCGTCGCCGTCCGGTTCTGGGTCACGTTGCCGTCGTCCCAGTTCCAGGTCCAGGTCAGCGTCTGCCCGGCATCCGGGTCTGAGGACGTGGCCGAGAACGTCGTGTTGGCGCCCTCGAACACGGTGATGGGTCCTGCCGGGGACACGGTGGGGACCGTCGGGCAGTTGTTCGGGGGCGGTGCCGCGCCTCCCACCCGAACAGTGAGCATGACCAGGTCATTCCCGTAGCCCGTGAGTCCGAGCCCCGGATGCTGCGCCCAATCCCCGAGGGTGGTCCACCCCGTGAACGTATCCGTCCGGACCACGGTCAGGGTGTCGTAGTACCACACGACCAGGTAGGGCGCATCGTAGTAGAGCTTGTTCTGCATCGCCCAGATCGTCTGCTGGCGGGCGTACGGGTCCACCTGGGTCTGCTGGAGCACGTACTCGTTGTCGTATGTCTTGTTCGAGTACCACGCGTCCTGCCAGTACAGGATCTGCTGGGTCGTCATCACGCTCAGCGCGAAGTCCGGGTCCACGTCCATGCCCCAGCCCCACAGGTAGAAGTCCTCGCTGCAGGCGTACGTCACGGAGATCATCTTGGACTCCGAGATGAGGGACTTGGTCACCTGGACGCCGATCTGGGCCCACCACTGGATCATGCTGTCCGCCGCGTCGGAGCCCGACTGGTCCGTGTTGATCACGTCCAGGCCAAAGCTCAAGGGGTACGGGGCCGCCGTGTTCGGCGCGCTAGCCCCGCCCGTGGCTCCCCAGACGTCGCCCGTGCCCACCTGGGCCGGGTTCACGGGCACGCGAACGTTCGGGTAGCTCGGGTTGATCGCGGCGAAGGCGTCTGCGTTGTTCGGCGCGGCCGGGTCGAGGTTCTGGCCGTAGTCGCCCGGACTCGTGGTGCCCGCCTTCAGCGTGTAGCCGTCCCCCTTGGGGTCGTCCAGCAACTGCCTGGCCCGGTCGATACGCGAGTCCAGGGCGTTGGCCTTGGTGATGTTCAGGTGCCAGAAAGGCGTGCCGGCGGGGATGATTGTGGATCCGGGAGTGCCCAGACCT
>DUJI01000012.1 GCA_013329855.1 Thermoplasmata archaeon
CGTCAAGGCGACGGTGAAGGGGCCCGAGTTCGTCATCGAGAACTTCCTGGGCGAGAAGTTCCCGCGGAAGGCGAGGATCCTCGGCGCCACGAAGGTCGAGGTCAAGGGGGACCAGGTCCTCCTCACGGGCCCGGACATCGAAGCCGTCTCCCAGACCGCGGCGAACATTGAGCAGGCGACGAAGATCAGGGGATTCGACCCCCGCGTATTCCAGGACGGGATCTACATCACGAGGAAGGCCGGGGAGGCCTGAGCATGGCTGACGAAGAGACCACGCCGACGCCGAAGAAAGTGAAGAAAGCGCTGCCTGAGGCGCCGCCCGAGCCCGTTCCGGAGCGCAAGCTGCCGACGTCCCAGGAGATTCGTGCCGCGAAGAAAGCCGAACTCGTCGCCTGGGCGGAGTCCTTCGGCCTCGACGCGGAAGGCAAAGTCGACGAGTTGCGGAAGCGCGTGGCCGAGTACGTGCTCCAGGAGCAGAGGGCCGCCGCGGCCGTGGCGGAGCCCACGGCGACGAAGGCAGTCGAGGCGAAGCCCGCGCCCACGGAGAAGAAGCCTGCGCCCGGACCGGCCCCGAAGCCCGCGAAGAAGGCGAAGGAAGAGGCCGAGAAGGAGGAGGGCGAGGAAGAGGAAGCCGAGGAGGAGTACGAGGCCAAGCAGAAGCCCAAGCTCGACCCCCGGCTGGAACGGCTTCTCGCCGTCCGAGCCCTCAAGTCCGCGTCGCGCCCCACCTTTCACCGCCAGGAGTGGTTCCGCTACAAGAAGTTCGGCGACGAGTGGCGGAAGCCCCAGGGCGGGCAGTCCAAGCTGCGCCGCCACTTCGGATACCGCTGGAACCTGCCCTCCATCGGCTACCGCGGGCCTCGCGCGGTCCGTGGCCTCCATCCGAGCGGGTTTCAGGAAGTGCTCGTGCACAACGAGCGTCAGCTCGACGGGTTGGACCCTGCGAAGCAGGCCGTCCGCATCGCCCACGGGGTCGGCGCCCGCAAGCGGGAGATCATCGAGAAGGCCTGCGACGACAAGGGCCTCCGCGTGTTGAACCGGATGGTGACGGAATGAGGTTCGACCACCAGCGCCGCCTCGCGGCCTCCATCCTCGGATGTGGCGTGAACCGCGTGCGGATTACCACGGACCCCGCGGAGCAGGAGAACATCTTCGACGCGATCACCCGGGAGCAGGTCCGGGAGCTGGTCCGCCGCAACGTGATCACGAAGCGGGAGGAGATCGGCGTCTCCCGGTCGCGGGCGCGGCTTCATGCGGCCCAGAAGGCCAAGGGGCGGCGCCGCGGCCAAGGCACCCGAAGGGGGAGCGCGAACGCCCGCATGCCTCGGAAGCGGCAGTGGATCGGGACGATCCGGCGGCTGCGTGCCTACCTGCGGGAGCTCAAGGCCCAGGGCCGGATCGACGTTCACACCTACCGCCGGTTCTACCGGCAGGCCAAGGGCGGCATGTTCAAGTCCAAGGCACACCTGACCCAGCAACTCCAGATGGCGGGCGTCTTGAAGGAGGCATCGAAATGAAGCACCAGGGTCCCCACTTCCGCGTCGCGTTCCGACGCCGTCGCGAGGGGAAGACCGACTACCGTCGCCGGCAGAAGCTCCTCCGGAGCCCCATGCCGCGCGCCGTGGTCCGCAAGACGCTCAACCAGACGCTCGTCCAGATCGTCGAGGAGGACGCCGCAGGGGACCGCGTCCTCGCCTCCGCGCGCTCCCTGGACCTCAAGGAGCACGGCTGGTCTGTCGGCACGGGGAACGTCCCGGCCGCGTACCTGACCGGGTACCTCGCGGGTAAGCGTGCGATCGCCCAGGGAGTCAAGGGCGCCGTCCTGGACATCGGGGTCCAGCAGCCCACCCGGGGGGGCCGCGTCTTCGCGGCGCTCCAGGGCCTCCTGGACGCAGGCGTTCAGGTGCCCCACAGCAAGGAGATCCTGCCGGACAAGGAGCGGATCCGCGGCGAGCACATCGGCGAGGCGGTCGTCAAGTCCTTCGAAGCGGTCAAGGCCAAACTGGAGGCGGCCTGATGCGCGGGCGGCGGCAGCGAAGGGGCTCGCGTCCCCCGCGCGACTCCCGTCCCCAGCGGGACCTGAGCCAGTGGAACCCGAAGACGAAGCTCGGGAAGATGGTCCTCAGCGGCACGATCACCACGATGGGCGAGGCGATCTCGAGCGGGCTGCCCATCCGCGAGCCCGAGATCGTGGACATCCTCCTCCCGGAGACCGAAGACGAGGTGCTGGACGTGAACATGGTCCAGCGCATGACGGATTCCGGGCGCCGAGTCAACTTCGTGATCACCTGCGTGGTCGGGAACAAGGACGGCTTCGTCGGCCTGGGGCGTGCCCGGGGCCGCGAGGTGGGTCCGTCCATCCGGCGGGCCATCGACAACGCGAAGATCAACATGATCGAGGTCAAGCGGGGCTGCGGCTCCTGGGAATGCGGCTGCTACCGCGCCCACTCTCTCCCGTTCAAGGTCGTCGGCCGGTCCGGATCTGTGGAGGTCTCCCTGAAGCCCGCCCCCCAGGGCGTCGGCCTGGCCGTGGGGGACATCGCCAAGAGCATCCTGCGGCTCTCGGGGATCACGGATGCCTGGGGTTTCACGAAGGGCCACACGAAGACCACGGTGAACTACGCGCTCGCCGCCTTCGACGGCCTGCGGAAGACCGCAGGGATCAAGGTGCCCGGCGGCCTCGCGGAGCGCCTCAAGATCCGCCAGGGCGCCGAACAGGTGTACGTGCACAAGATGGCCGCGGCCGCGGAGGCCGAAGCGCCGGCGGAGACCGAGCTCACCCAGGACGGCCGCATCGAGGGCACGGACCTCGCCGAGGAGGCCGAAGCGCCCGAGAAGGAGCAGGAGAAGCAGAGCGAACCCGAGGACCAGGTGGAGAAGCCATGACGTACGCCGTGATCCGTCTTCGGGGCAAGCACGACCTGCGCAGGGACGTCGAGGACACCCTGAAGATGTTGCACCTCACGCGCCAGAACCACTGCGTGATCGTTCCCCAGGATCCGACCTACACGGGGATGCTCAAGGTCGTGAAGGACTTCGTCACGTGGGGCGAGGTGGACGAGCAGACCCTCGCCAAGGCGCTCCTCCGCCGGGGGCGCGCGGTGGGCGACAAGCCCATCGACGACGCGTTCGTCAAGTCCCACAGCCAGTACAAGTCCGTCTGGGACCTGAGCCAGGCCGTGGCCAAGGGCGAGGCCCGGATCAAGGACGTCACGGACCTCCGCCCCGTCCTGCGCCTCCATCCGCCCGTGAAGGGGCTCCGCGCCGTGAAGCGCGGCTTCAACGACGGCGGCGACCTGGGCTACCGGGGCAAGGCGATCAACCAGCTCATCGAGCGCATGCTCTTCGAGGCGGGTGCCAAGGATGCCCAGTAGGACGCACAAGCTGCGCGGCAGCCGGACCCACGGCCGGGGCAAGAAGCACGGCCGCGGCGCGGGAGGCCGCGGCGGTCATGGGAACGCCGGTCTGCACAAGCACAAGTTCAAGTCCATGATCAAGTACGACCCCATGCACTTCGGCCGGCACGGGTTCACGCGGCATGCCGCGATGCACCCCGTGAAGGCGATCAACCTGGAGGAGCTCACCCGCCGCGTCGCCGAGCTCGAGGCCCAGGGCCACGCCAAGCGCACGGACTCGGCCATCGAGGTCGACCTGACCGGGGCCGGCTACGACAAGCTCCTGGGCGGCGGACAGGTCGCGTCTCCCCTGAAGATCACGGTCGCCTCCGCCTCCGAGCAGGCTAGGGCGAAAGTACAAGAGGCCGGTGGGCAAGTCCTCCTGCCCGAGGAACCCAAGGAGTGAGGAATGCCCCTCGAGGAGAAGAAGAAGAGCAGGCTCTATGCCCTGAAGCCGCTCACGGACCGGCTTCCCGCGGTCACGCGGCCCGAGGGCCACGTCCAGTTCCGGACCAAGATGTTCTGGGTCGTGGCCATCCTCGTGCTCTACTTCGTCATGACGAACATCTACATCTACGGCCTCGACCGGGCGAACGTCATCGACTTCTTCTCCAGCCTGCGGGCCATCCTCGCGGGGGCCCAGGGCTCCCTGATGCACCTGGGCATCGGCCCCATCGTCACCGCGTCCATTATCATGCAGCTCTTCGCCGGAGCGAAGATCGTCAACCTGGACCTGGAGGATGACGAGGACAAGAGCGTCTACCAGGGCACCCAGAAGCTCCTCGTCATCATCATGATCTTCGTCGAGGCGATCCCCCAGGTCTACGGGTTCCTCAACCCCGCCAGCGGCTTCGTGACCGGGCTGAACGGGCCCCAGTTCTTCGGCCTGATCTCCGCGGGGAACGGGGCCGAGATCGCGAAGTTCCTGATCATCGTCCAGCTCTTCCTCGGCTCGTACCTCGTCTTCCTCATGGACGAGGTCGTGTCCAAGTGGGGCATCGGTTCCGGGATCTCCCTGTTCATCGCGGGCGGCGTGGCCCAGCAGATCTTCACGGGGACGTTCAACTGGGAGCCTTCTCAGGCCGGCTCCGCGGTCCCCGCGGGCACGATTCCCAAGACCCTGTACTTCCTGGGCAACATGCCCGCCTCCCAGCTCTCCCAGAGCGGGATCGAGCAGATCATGGTGGGCCAGCCCAACCCGCTCATCGCCCTATTTGGCACCATCGCCATCTTCTTCATGGTGGCCTACGTCGAGTCCACGCGGATCGAGCTGCCCCTGGCCCACGGCCTCGCCCGGGGCGCCCGCGGCCGCTATCCCATCCGGCTCATGTACGCGTCGAACATCCCGGTCATCCTCGTGGCCGCGGTCCTCGCGAACGTGAGCATGTTCTCCCTCCTCTTCTGGCAGCACCCGGAGTGGCCCCTCATCGGCCACCAGTGGTGGCTCGGAGCGTATCCGCTGGCTACGGACCCGCGGGTGGCCGCGGGACAGATCCAGCAGACCACACCCATCGGAGGCGCAGCCTTCTACGTCTCCACGATTAACGGAGTTGCCGACTGGCTCCTACCGCTCTTCAACCCGATCCAGTACGGGGTCTACCTCAAAGGTCACGAGTACTGGCAGGTCCTCGTGCACCTCCTGGTCTACCTGAGCATCATGGTCTTCGGGTCCATCCTGTTCGCCAAGTTCTGGATCATGACGACGAACATGGGTCCCGAGGACGTGGCGCGGCAGATCGAATCGAGCGGGATGCAGATTCCCGGATTCCGGCGAGATCCCAGGGTACTCCGCCGGGTGCTCGACCGCTACATCCCGGTCGTGGCCGTCATCTCGGGCGCGGCGGTGGGGGCCTTGGCTGCGGGGGCCGACATGATCGGCACCGTGGGCAACGCCTCCGGGACCGGGGTGCTCCTAGCCGTAGGCATCCTCATCCAGACCTACGAGGCCATCGGCCGCGAGCAGATGATGGAGATGCATCCCGTCCTGCGCCAGTTCTTCGGCGCGACGGGATGACGGGTCGCCCTCACGGCGAGGGCGCGCGCAGGGTGAGCTCCTCGGATTCGCTGTCGTAGCTCACGAGCTCCGTGTAGCGACCCCAGTAGACCAGGGCGTTGAACAGGTCGGCCGCGTTGTGCGTGCCCACCTGGGCGGCGATGGCCCCGAGCACCTCGTCGCGGGACAGGGGTCGCCCCGCGGCGCGGGCCATGGCCATGACCTCCTTGAAGATGGGCACATCGTCGATGATGTCCCGGATGATCTTCTTCCGCTCGCGGACGCCCGCGTGGAGGACCTTGCGACTGAGGTCCGTGATCGTGAGATCGCCCTCGGAGACCTTGACGAACCCGAGCAGCTCGGCCGCGTCGATGATGGGGCCGAGCCGGTCGATGTCCATCTCCACCTCCTGGGAGATGGTCGCCACGTCCGCGGAGCCTCCGACCTCGTCGATCGCCTCCACGAGGCCCAGGATCTGGCCCACGGAGACCTTGGCGATGGGGTGCATGTCGGCCAAAGACTTCCCGCCTTCATTCACTTGCGGACTATTAGGCATTTGTTGGTCCTCCTCACACGATCAATGAATAGATTTCGTCCACCCAACCGTAGAACTCGGGCTCCTTCCGGTTCCGCGGCCGGGGCAGGTCGATCTGCTCCACCTTGACGATCCGGCCCGGCCGGGCGGACAGGGCCACGACCCGGTCCGCGAGGTAGACCGCCTCGTCGATGCTGTGGGTGACCATGAGGACGGCGGACGGCGGCAGGTCCGGGTTCGTCCAGAGGGCCAGGATCTCGTCCCGGAGGTTCTGGGCGGTCAGGGCGTCGAGGGCCGAGAAGGGCTCGTCCATGCACAACAGGAGCGGGTCCATGACGAGGGCCCGGGCGATCCCGACGCGCTGCTTCATCCCCCCGCTCAGCTCGCGGGGGTACGCGTTCTCGAAGCCGGCCAGCCCGACCGCCTCGATGTACTTCTTCGCCTTGGATTGCCGCTCCTCCTCGGGGACCTTGTGGGCCTCGAGCCCCAGCTGGACGTTCTGGGTCACGGTCAGCCAGGGGAACAGGGCGAAGGATTGGAACACCATGGAGACCCGGGTGTCCTCGGCCCGGACGGGCTCGCCGTCGAACAGGATCCGGCCGCTCGTGGGCCGGTCCAGTCCGACGATCTCCCGGAGCAGGGTGGACTTCCCGCACCCCGACGGACCGACGATGCAGGTGAAGTCCCGGTCGTGGACCTGGAAGCTGATGTCCTCGAGCACGCGGAACTCCTTGCCGTTCTCCGCGTACGACCTGGACACGTGGTCGATCTCGAGGATGGGATGTCCGTCGGTCATTGAATCTCGATCCGGAAACGGTCCGAGGCGCGCCTAATGATAGGCCGCCACAAAAGCTTGTTCATGGCGAGCACGACGAGCACGAGGGCCAGGACGGAGAGGAGGAGCAGGCGTCCGTGGTCCCCGGGGGTGTACGTGGCGTACGCGATGAGGTAGCCGATGCCCGCGCCCACCTGGTACACGTGGCCCGCGTAGGAGATGTACTCCGCGACGATGAGCGCGTTCCAACCCGCGCCCCAGGCCGTGATGCTCCCCGTGAGCAGGGAGGGCGTCATCGCGGGGAGCAGGACCCGCTTCCAGTAGGTCCAGCCGCGAAGGCCGAAGACCTTCGCCGCCTCGCGCATGTCCCCGGGCAGGCTCCGCATCCCCGCGATCAGGTTGAACAGGAGGTACCACTGCATGGCGAAGAGGGAGACCAGGAAGGCGGCCAGCTCGGCCTCCAGCCCGAACGCTCCGACGGCGAGCACGGAGAAGGCGATGATCAGAGGGAACAGGGCCGTCGCGGGGATGGAGGCGACCACCTCGAGGACCGGCGTGATGAGCCGCGACGCCCGCTCGTTGTGGGCCACCCACGCGGCCACCGGGACGGTCCAGCCGAGGGCCACGAGGTAGGCCAGGACGAGTCGTCCCAGGGAGGCCAGCACGGCGACCGGGATCTCGGACGCCAGGGAGGGGAGCGGGGACAGAAAGATCGCCGCGATCCCCACCACGCCCGTCACGACCACGGAGGCGAGGATGACTAGGAACATGCTCAGGTCCAGCCACCGGACCGACCGGATGACCCGCGGGTGGGAGACGTAGAACCGGTCCAGGGGCGTCGCCGCGCGGTTCCATCCATGGGCCAGGGGAGCGAGGCGCGCCGCGATCCAGCGGCGGATGCGGGGGAACCGAGGCAGCCAGCGCAACCGCTCGTAGCCCCACGGCATCCGGCTCACGGGGCCGCCCGCGGTCTGTTCCATGCGGAAGCGCTCAGACCACACGCTCAGGGGCCGCCAGAGGAACGTATCCAGGAGGAGCACCACGATGGCCAGGACGCCGATGCCCACGACGATGGAGGCCAGATCCCCCCGCTGCCCCGCATCGTAGATGAACGAGCCCAGGCCCGGGCGCTCCCGCGTGAACGCTCCCGTGGTGATCGCCTCGCTCGCGACCAGGTAGAACCAGCCCACGGTCCACGAGAGCATGGAGTTGTACACGAGCTTCGGGATCGTCGCGGGGAAGAACAGGCGCCGGAACCGCAGCCAGTCGCGGACCCCGAAGACCGTGGCCGCCTCCCGGAGGTCCGCGGGCAGGGTCGTCAGGGCCTCGTAGACCCCGAACGCCATGTTCCAGGACATGCTCGTGAAGATGAGGAAGATGACCGCGAACTCCACGCCGATGACATTTCCATTGAACGAATAGACGAAGAAGAGGAGGGCGGGCGGGAAGAACGCGAGAATGGGGACCGATTGGAGGATGTCCAGGATGGGGATCAGGAACTCCCCCGCCCGCTTGTTCGTCGCGGCCGCGGTGCCGTAGGCGATCGCGAAGACGAGAGAGAGGAGGAAGGCCAGGGTCATCCGGACCGTGGAGAAGAAGGCGATGAGCGCGAGGTAGCCGGCCGTGAAGGCCGCACTCGGAACGAGGACTGCGGCGACGACGGCCAACGCGATGAGCGCGACCGCGAGCGCGCGCAGCTCCTTCCGGCCGACGGCCATCCGGCCCGGCAGGTTTCAGGCGCTATATACGACTTGCCGCGGCGGCTCACTCCCGCCCGAGCAGACGGACCAGGACGGCCTTCTGGGCGTGGAGGCGGTTCTCCGCCTCGTCGAACACGATGCTCTGGGGGCCGTCGACGACCTGGTCCGTGATCTCGAGCCCGCGGTGCGCGGGAAGGCAGTGCATGACGACGGCCTCGTCCTTGGCCGCCTCGAGGAGCTTCCCGGTGATCTGGAAGGGCAGGAAGATGCGCTCCCGTTCCTCCCTCTCCTTCTCCATGCCCATGGAGACCCAGACGTCCGTGTAGACGACGTCGGCCTTCCGCACCGCCTCGACCGGATCGTGGACGACCTCGATGCTGCACTCCGTGACCATGGAGATGGGGCGGGCCTCGGAGAGGAGCCGGGGGTCTTGCTCATAGCCTTTGGGCACCCCCGCGAGCATGTGCATCCCGACCTCCGCGCACCCCAGGAGGAGGCTGTTGCACACGTTGTTTCCGTCGCCCACGTAGGCCAGCGTGAGCCCCTTGAGCGTACCCCTGTGCTCCTGGATCGTGAGGAGGTCCGTGATGATCTGGCAGGGATGCTCCCGGTCGTCCAGGCCGTTGATCACGGGCACCGTGGCGTGCCTCGCAAGCTCGCGCACGGTCTCGTTCTTGTAGGCGCGGTACAGGATGCCGTCCACGTAGCGGCTCAGGACGCGGGCCGTGTCCGCGATGGTCTCGCCGCGGCCGATCTGCAGATCGTTGGGCGAGAGGAAGAGGGCGTGGCCGCCCAGCTGGGTCATCCCGACCTCGAACGACACGCGGGTGCGGGTGGAGGACTTCTCGAAGATCATGGCTAGGCTCTTCCCGCGCAGGGGCTCGTAGGGTTCCCCGGCCTTCGTGCGGTTCTTGATACTCGCGGCGAGTTCCAGGATCCCGATGAGGTCCTTCTCCACGTCGAGCATGGAGAGGAGGTCGCGCTTGCCGGGCATGGTCGGTCGATTCGTCGCGGTCTACTTGACGTTTGCGTATGGAGGCTCGGCCGCGCAGGGAGAGGTCAAATAAGGTGCCGCGGATGGAGGGACCGTGGCGCCGCCGGGGAGCACGTACGCGGACCGTCAGCGAGCCGCGGGCGAGGAAGCGCAGCGGAAGACGACCCTGAGCCTGCGGGTCGGCGGCCTCGGCGTGGCCGTCCTCTTCCTCAGCGGACTCGGTGCGTGGCTCGTGACCGAGTTCATCCTCGCGTTCCTCGTCACGATGGTCGTCGGCGTCCTCCTGATCCTCTGGGCGTTCCTCCTCGTCCGCTCCTCGGTCGCCAGTTTCAAGAGGCAGGACCGGACCAAAGTCCTATAAAGGCCCCGCCGTATCGGCCGCGCGCGGCCGGGATGGGCCAGCTTGGATATGCTCGGGGACTGTGGATCCCCGGACTCGGGTTCAAATCCCGATCCCGGCCCTCGCCTCGGTTGCCGCCCGTCTCCGCATGTTTTAATACGCCCTCTCGGATGGGAGCGCCAACCTCCGCGGGGCGATGAGAAAGCCCCGCGGGCGCCGCGTTTCCCCCGGGAGGGGGCTGCGATGAT